>PAHS01000047.1 GCA_002711145.1 Marinovum sp.
AAGCGGATAGGCATTTTGAAAATGGGCTTCAGATAATTATGATTGGGCATGCAGGGCATCCAGAAACTATTGGAACCATGGGACAATTACCTGAAGGCGGTGTTTTGCTCGTTGAGAATACTGAAGATGTAGGAAATTTAATTGTTCGCAACTCTAATAAGCTCGCATACGTTACTCANACNACCTTATCNATTGATGATACAGCCGANGTCGTTGAAGCGCTAAAAGTGCGTTTTCCAGCAATAGTAGGCCCTCATANAGAAGATATTTGTTATGCTACGAGTAATCGACAGGCTGCAGTAAAAGAAATTGCTCCAGATGTTGACGCTCTNTTGGTAATTGGTGCACCAAATTCTTCTAATTCGCAACGGCTCGTGGAAGTAGCAAAAAAAGCNGGCTGTAATAACTCTCAAATGGTTCAAAGAGCTGCAGAAATCAACTGGAGTTCACTAATAGATATNAAGTCGATTGGTATTACCGCAGGAGCNTCTGCCCCAGAAATACTNGTAAAAGAGGTCGTTGATGCTTTNAAAGAGAGATTTGAAGTAAAAACACATTTTGTNGAAACAGCTACTGAAAATGTGAATTTTAAGGTGCCACGCATACTACGGGAAACTTTATGATCTTAAAAATACCGACAGGAGCTCTGATTTTAGGGCTTTCTGGGGTGCTACCCTTTGCNTGGGGTGCGGTAACGTTGCTTTCTGAAGAAGCTTTTAATTTTGGAATAGAAAATTTTGGAGCACGCTTTGTTGGACCTTTAATACAACTTTCGTATGGCGTAATCATTCTTTGCTTTATGTCTGGTGTTCTTTGGGGCTTCGCCACAAAAATGGACGAAAAAAATGNAAGCCTGGGATACATTCTATCTGTCCTTCCAGCATTATGGGCCTTCCTTTCAATGGGCAGAGGACCAATTAGTGACACNATNAGTTTAATTGTTGGATTTCTAGCAGTTTTATTAATCGACAGACATTTCTACCTTTTAAAATTGACTCCACTTTGGTGGATGAATTTAAGNANCCCACTCACTTTCCTTGTNATATCTTTGTTNGNGCTTGGGATCATTATATGACTTATGATATGAAAACGCTGCAAGTATATGAAACACAAAGNTCTGACTATTTAGAAAATGTAACAAAGGAACACCCCTCTAAAACTTTAAAATATTTTGNGTCNAACCTTCCTNAGANATCTTATGTTTTGGACTATGGATGNGGNCCAGGCCTNTGNGCAGAATATTTAGCNAACCTCGGTCATAATGTTACAGCATTTGACGCTTCNCAAAATATGATTCAGTTAGTACCGAAGCATAAAAGAATAAGNTCNTATCAGGCGACATTTGATACTTTTTNGGACAATAGAATTTTTGACGGTATCTGGGCGAGTTTTTCACTGTTACATGCAGAAAGAAAAGATTTCCCACGCTTACTTTCTCGTATCAAAAGATCAATTAAGCCGAATGGGCTTTTCTCAATAGGTTTGAAGTTAGGGGCGGGAGAAAAGCGAGATGAGCTGGGTAGAAGATATACCTACGTCTCCCAAAATGAACTTGATCAATTACTGACAAACAGTGGTTTCATTGTATTTAATCATATANTAGGAGAAGACATCGGATTAGATGGTGTTCTGTCAAAGTGGGTATTTGCATATGCCAGAGCTTAGACTAGTAGCTTATACNGATGGTGCCTGCTCAGGCAATCCTGGTCCAGGNGGATGGGGTGTACTTCTTCAAGCTNTTTCAGANGGCAAAGTTGTGAAGGAACNNGAATTATCTGAAGGAGAAAAACTTACAACAAACAATAAAATGGAACTANTTGCAGCAATCACTGCTTTAGAAACATTAGAACACACCAGTGAAATTACAATTTTTACAGATAGCAAATATGTTATGAATGGCATTCAAACTTGGCTCCCTGGNTGGAAGAAAAATAATTGGAAAACGTCTAGTAAGAAACCTGTCAAAAATAAAGAATTATGGAAACAACTTGANGAATTATGTCAGCAACACAAGGTCGATTGGAATTGGGTTAAAGGTCATGCGGGAAACGTTGGAAACGAACGNGTTGATGAATTAGCCAGAAGCGCAATGGAACCTTACAAAGAAAATGACGGTCCCTAAACTTATTTTATTCTATCGTGAAGTCAGCAAAGGCTCCAGCTCCCTCATCTGCCGTAAAGCGCAAAATTTCTCCACTGTATTCCACTAGTTGACAATTCAAACCAAGATCACGCTCACCCCAAAATAGAGTTCGACAAAACAATTCATTATCCCAAAACCAATTTCCATTAACTGAGAGAAAAGCTGCTTTCCCGGATATCGAACCATCATTTTGTACAACCANTTTAATGAGTGGCCTNACTAAAGTAGTACCTTCTACAATTTCTAAAAAAACATCTTTATCAGATATTTTATCAAATTTATCAGCTGAAAGTACCTTNAACCCNGTNAATATAAAAATAGGGAACAGTATAAATTTNATTATACTTANAGCNTTATATTTTCTTCGATANCCAAACAATTATCTAAAAGTTGTTCAAAGGACTTTTTACAGNCCCAAAACATCCTCCATGCTGTACTCACCAGGAGCTTGGTTAATACCCCACTCAACTGCCTTTATTGCACCTCTAACAAAAATGGCACGATCAGTAGCTACATGACGCAAAGTAATTCTTTCACCATCAGCTGCAAACAATACGTCATGTTCACCCACTACGTCCCCACCTCGCACAGAAACAAACCCTATATCCCCTTTATTTCGTGATCCAGTAATTCCATCTCTTCCACCATCACGTACTTGCGATAGTGATACTTCTCTTCCATCCGCGGCGGCATTTCCNAACATAATCGCTGTACCAGACGGAGCATCAACTTTTTTATTATGATGCGTTTCGATGATTTCTATATCAAAATCATCATCTAAAACGGCAGCAACTTTTTTGGTCANTTGCACTAACANATTTACACCTAANGACATATTTCCAGCTCTNATAATNGTTGCNCTCTTGCCGAAATTCATTATCAANCCTAACTCTTCCTNACTAAANCCAGTCGTCCCAATAACATGAACNATGCCAAATTCAGCCGCTAATTCNGAAAATTGGACTGATGCTTTNGGGGCGGAGAAATCAATAATCGCAAGAGCATTTTTAAGTACTGATTTTGGATCATCAGAAACTTTTATTCCTAGTTTTTTACCTCCACTTGCCAGACCAACATCTTGACCAACCCAATTGTGGCCTTCTNTTTCTAGTGCACCAACAAGCTCTAATTGCGCGTTGTCCAGAATTCCAGAAACTATCATTTGCCCCATACGACCAGAAACGCCGGTTACAACAACTCCAATATTTTTACTCATCACTCAATTTCCATTCTTATTGCTAGCTATTTAGCTTCAATTGGACCTCTTGGCAAAGGCCAATTTACAGCTTAAATAAACATTTATGGCAAAAAAATTTGATAACACCACCCTAGGGCCAAGCCAAAGACAACTAAGGGTCGGAGAATTAATTAGAAGAGCACTTTCTGATATTCTATTCAAAGGCGCTGTTCACGATCCTGACCTGAATCGTCTATCTATCACCGTTGGAGAAGTTACGACTTCAGCTGATCTAAAGATAGCAACAGCCTATGTGTGCCCACTCGGCGGACAAGAGGGTGACAATACCATAGCTCTTTTAGCTAAAAATAAGTACGAAATTCGACGGGCTATTTCAAAAGAACTAACACTTAAATACGTTCCCGATCTTCGCTTTCGTTTGGACGAGACATATGATCGTATGGATGAAACTAAGCGATTATTTGGTTTGGAAAAGGTAAAGAGAGATCTGGATATGTGATGAGGTTCGTAGCAGTATACTTAATATGTATTCTACTTTTCTCAAAGGCATTTGCGCTTGATTGCAGGAAAGATAAATTCGAGAATATAAAGTTAACTATTTGTAAGACTTCTATTTTTACCGATGACCTACGTTTATATTTAGAGAATAAACATGGGGTGCCCTACGGCAACTTTTACGCTTTACAGCAAGATCTAAATGACAATGGAAAAGAGCTATTATTTGCTATGAACGGAGGTATGTACCACCCTGATTTAGGCCCCGTTGGACATTACAAAGAAGGGTCTAGTGAAAAGAAAACTGTCATCTCCGGCCCAGGCCCAGGAAACTTCGGAATGTTACCGAATGGCATCTTTTGTATTGGCTCTAATCTGTTCAATGTATATGAAACCTTGGACTATTTAAATAAGGCCCCCAAATGTATCTACGCCACACAGTCGGGCCCAATGCTCGTTTGGAATGANAGTTTACATCCCCGTTTTCTTAAAAATAGCAAATCAAAATTCATACGGAATGGTGTGGGAACTAGTGCGGACAAACAANACGCNTACTTTGTGAAAGCAGAAAACACNNTAAATTTATACACATTNGCGCGCATATTTAAAGAAAAACTAAAAGTTCCAAATGCTTTATATTTGGACGGNAAAATTTCTAGATTATATTCGAAACAGCTAAATAGACATGACTTTGGTTGGCCAATGGGGCCCATAGTAGCGGTAGTGCGCTCAAATAATTAAACTGAGCACACTACAANAATATCGTAAGTTAATGTTCAAGTACCGGAGTTTTTNTGCCTTTAACTGCAATCTCTATCTGCCTAGGCTTAAGTTCCTCTGGCACTTCTNTAAAGATATCGATATGTAACATACCATCAGAATGGTNGGCGGATTTTACTTTAACATAATCTGCCAANTGAAATTTNCTTTTGAATGCCCTTGTAGCTATTCCTTTGTGTAAGAAATTTCTTTCGTTTTTATCNTCATCCTTTTGACCGGANATGATCAAAGTTTTATTTTTAACTTCAACACTCAAATCAGCGTCAGAAAAGCCAGCAACTGCGATGGAAATTCTGTAATAATCATCTGCNGTNTTTTCTATATTATATGGAGGATAAGAAGCTGTTGTTGAATTGTTGGTTATAACGCGGTTTATCAAATCAGAGACCTGATCAAATCCAATGCTGGCGCTGTATAACGGTGATAAATCATAATGTTGCATAGTCGTCATCCTTTTTAAGCAATAACTTGGTTAACGCCCAGTCGTCCGGCGTGTATTAATTAAGGCCCCTTCATAGGCAGCCATGATTTATAGATGGGAAATGATTTTGACTTTTCAAGGGTAGATATTGGCAAGCTTTTTCTGATTACTTTTCATAACCAATTTTACAGATTAGACATTCCAACTATATAACTGGCAAGTAACATTTACTTTAATTTTTCATAGACAGGTTATCAAAATAATAGTTTAGGGCAAATTCAGTTTCAAAGGTTTCTTCTTCATGGAAACTATATAAGGTTTGACAATGACACTTAAAAAAGAGTCTCAGAATAACACGCCAACTGCCGAAGGTATTGCCTCAGTTGCTAGGCAGCTCACAAAGAAAGGACACCCGCCTGTTCACTTATGGGATCCACCATTTTGTGGCGACCTGGATATGCGGATAGCTAGAGATGGGACTTGGTATTACCTCGGCACGCCTATCGGACGATTTGAACTTGTAAAGCTATTTTCCTCAATCATAAGAAAAGATGAAGATAAGTATTTTTTGGTAACTCCTGCAGAAAAAGTGGGTATAAAAGTTGACGATGCTCCATTTGTGGCCGTGGATTTTGTAACTAATGGCAAAGGTAGCAACCAAACGCTGACATTTGAAACCCACGTTGGGGACAAAGTTCAACTAAATAAAGAAAACTCTCTACGTGTTTTAATTGATAAAAATAGCGGAGAGCCAAAACCCTATATACACATAAGATCTGGATTAGAGGCGCTGATTGATAGAAAGAGTTTCTACAGGTTAATAGAAATTTGTTCTACTAATACTAATAACAAAGAAGAATGGTTCGGTCTTTGGTCAAATAAAAATTTCTTTCCTATAATTCTTGCTTCTGAGTTAAAATAGATTTCTAATTTTTTTAATGCGCTTGAGCCCAGCTGTCACCATGTCCTGCATCAACAACGAGAGGAATATCGAGCTTAACTGCAGGATTAGAGGCTTCTTCCATTATAGACTTAGCTAGACCTACAAGTTGCCCAACCTCACCTTCATCCACTTCAAATAGTAATTCGTCATGAACTTGTAGTAACATCCTCGCATTAAGATGCGATATTGCAATCGGCATGCGTATCATTGCCCGTCGAATAATATCAGCGGCCGTTCCTTGGATGGGAGCATTTATTGCTGCTCTTTTAGCGAAGCCAGCGTTTGGACCTTTTGCATTTATTTCAGGCGTATGGATAACCCTACCAAACAGAGTCTTAACATAATTTTTTTCCCTAGCAAAACGGACAGTTTCATCCATATATTCTTTTATTCCAGGGAACCTCTCAAAATATCTATCTATAAAAGCCTGGGCCTCTGACCGCGGAATTCGTAAGTTTCGTGCCAAGCCAAATCCTGATATACCATAAATTACACCAAAATTTATTGCTTTCGCCTGCCTTCTGATCTCGGGAGTCATCTCAGCCAAAGGTACATGAAACATTTCTGAAGCAGTCATCGCATGAATATCTAGTCCATCACGAAATGCTTGCTTCAAACTTTCTATGGAAGCAATATGTGCCAATATTCTTAACTCAATTTGACTATAATCTAAACTTACAAGAACTTTTCCAGGTTCGGCTATAAAAGCTTCTCGAATGCGGCGGCCTTCCTCTGATCGAATTGGTATATTTTGTAAATTAGGATCAGTTGATGCCAGTCGTCCTGTGTTTGCTCCAGCTATAACATAAGATGTATGAACACGACCAGAAGATGGATTTATATGATCTTGCAAAGCGTCTGTATAAGTTGACTTCAACTTGCTCAACTGTCGCCAGTCTAAGACCTTTCTTGGCAAATCATATTCTGTAGCGAGATCAGCCAAAACATCAGCACCTGTTGAATAGGCACCGGTTTTACTTTTAATTCCACCAGTATACCCAAGTTTATCAAAAAGAATTTCCCCAAGCTGTTTCGGGCTCCCTACGTTAAACTTTTCCCCAGCAAGATTATAAATCTCTTCTTCTAAAATCACCATTTTTTGGGAAAACGAGTTTGACATCCTAACTAGCGTATCTCTATCAATTTTAATCCCTAAAAGCTCCATATCGGAAAGAACTCGCACCAAAGGACGCTCCAGAGTCTCATAGACTTTAGTTACTTTCGACATGTGAAGCTTAGGTTTGAATAGCTTCCATAACCTCATAGTTATGTCAGCATCCTCCGCTGCATAATTAGAAGCTTCATCAATTGGAACAAAGTCAAAAGTAATTGCCGATTTTCCAGTTCCAATCAAAGATTTTATAGAAACAGGCACATGATGCAGATATTTTTCAGATAGCATGTCCATACCATGCCTATGAAGACCACCATGCATTGCATATGACATCAACATCGTATCATCAATTGCATTAACCTCCAGACCATATTTAGATAGGACTTTAATATCGTATTTTATATTTTGACCAATTATGAGAATTGACGGATCGTCCAGAATAGGACGTAATAGTCCTATGACTAAATCTATTGGAATTTGATCAGCGCACAGTTTACTTGAACCAAATAAACCATCTGTCGGATCTCCTTCTTTATGCCCAATTGGAACATAACAAGCATTACCAGGCTTAACGCAAAGCGACACTCCAACTAATTCCGCTTTCATTTCATCAAGACCTGTTGTCTCAGTATCAAAAGCTACATATCCATAGGAACGAATATTATCGAGCCACTCTTTTAATCTTTCAATCGTCCTCACAGTTTCGTAGTTACTACTCGTTACAGGACCATAATTGTTTTCTTCAGACCCTTCGTCAAAATTCTGTTTGTGAGGTAGGAGTTTAGCCAATTCAACATTGAACTGTTCTGAAACTCTCTTGAGAATTGTACGGAACTCCATTTTTTGTAAAAACCCAACAAGCTCATCCATTTGCGGAGGAGAAACTACCAGTTCTTCGATCGAAAAATCTAATTCCATTGAGCAATCCAGCTCCACTAACTGCTTCGAAACTCGTATCTGCTCTTCAAAATTAATTAAGGTTTCTCGGCGTTTTGGCTGTTTTATCTCGTGTGCTTTATCCAGGAGGTTCTCTAATGACCCATATACATTAATTAATTCTGCGGCTGTTTTTACGCCGATACCGGGTGCTCCTGGAACGTTGTCCACACTGTCACCTGCTAATGCTTGTACATCGACCACTAGCTCAGGATTTACTCCGAACTTTTCAATTACAGCGTCACGATTTATTCGTCGATTTTTCATCGCGTCAAACATTTCGACACCATCACCCACTAGCTGCATCAAATCTTTATCAGAACTAATGATTGTTACTCGACCTCCAGCCTCCCGAGCTCTACAAGCAAGCGTGGCAATAATGTCGTCAGCCTCAAAACCTTCTACTTCTTTGCATGAAATGTTGAATGCTTTTGTTGCATCTCGTGTTAAGGGAAATTGCGGTACTAGGTCTTCGGGAGCCGGAGGCCTGTTGGCCTTATAATCTTTGTAAATGTCATTTCGAAAACTTTTGCCAGAGTGATCAAAAATCACTGCAGCGTGGGTTGCAGCATCTACACCAGTATTGTTTTGAATGTAGCGAAACAGCATATTACAAAATCCGCTAACAGCGCCTACGGGTAGTCCATCAGAAGACCGAGTGAGTGGTGGTAGTGCATGATATGCACGAAATATAAATGCAGAGCCATCAATTAAATGGAGATGATGACCTTTACTAAATTTCATTTTTTTTAATCCATTCGAGTTTAATTCGGTAGCCCATATTTTTAATTTCGTAGCCCATATTTCTATTGGGTCAATTCAGCCTCAAAGTCTCGGTGAATGATTTTACAGTCACAATAAGGGCACTCAACCCATCCCCTATCCGTTGGAATCTGCAGCCACACCTTCGGATGGCCAAGCGCTTCCCCACCCCCGTCGCAAGCTATGCGAAATGTATCTACTATTTTTGTTTCTGGTGCATCAACTACCATATTTTTATCCTACTCAAATACAAACTCACAAAACAATCCTGAACTAAACGACTATTGGCTTTTTGATAACATAGGTCCTAAATTTCGCCCACCAAGAATATGGACATGCAAATGTGGTACCTCCTGAAGGCCAGCCTCACCAGCGTTGGAGATGGCCCTAAACCCACCACCATCCTGTGTAGGTCCCACCTGTAAGATTTTGCACACCTCGCCAATCGCTCTGACAAAATCTGTAATTTCAGCGTCAGTCGCGGTCTGAGCAAAATGATCATATGTCACATAAGCACCCTTTGGAATGACTAAAACATGCTTTGGGGCGGCCGGATTAATATCATGAAAAGCTAAACTATATTTCGTTTCTAGAACCTTACTACAGGGGATCTCACCACGTAGAATCTTTGCAAAAATATTTTGATTATCATAAATATATGGC
>PAHS01000048.1 GCA_002711145.1 Marinovum sp.
GAATTACGGCAAACTTTAAAAGAAGAATATACTCTGACAGACATGGCTGAGCGTAGTGGAGGTCCAGCTCGATATGTCAAGGTTAACGAGACTGGCCAAAAAATTGGATTTATTACACCTTTGTCACATAACTTTTGTGAAAGTTGCAATCGGGTACGACTGACTTGCACCGGTCAGCTCTACATGTGCCTGGGACAGGAAGACAAAGCGGATCTAAGACGTCCTCTCAGAGAGAAACCAAACGATGAAAAAAATCTCCAGAACGCAATTCAGTCTGCCATTGCAAAAAAACCAAAGGGTCACGATTTTAATTACACCAGGCAGAGTATTCAGGGGCAAATGACACGGCATATGAGCCATACTGGTGGATGAATTGCTGGAGCTGTAAAAATGGGAATTTTTATTGGTTTCAACTTAAAGGCATTCGTTTCTCAATTATCTCCGCCCACCAACTGCAGCCTACAGATATAGCCTCATCATTAAAATTGTAATAAGGGTTATGTACTGGAGCGCTATCCCCGTTACCGATAAGAATATAGGCACCTGGTCTTTCATTGGCCATAAAAGAAAAGTCCTCGCCGCCCATAACAAGTGGCGCTTCTTCGCAGTTACCACTTACGGATTTTGCAACAGACGCTGCAAAATTAGTTTGATCAAATGAATTAACCATAACTGGATAGCCTCGCGTATAAATAGGTTTGACATCAGCTCCAAAAACATCCCCTGTCTTTGCAGCAATTTCTAGTAATCTTTTCTCGGCAAGATCTCTGGTTTCATCGGAAAGCGTCCTAACTGTTCCTTTGAGTAAAACGGTTTGTGGAATAACATTAAAGGCATTTGAAGATGTCTCAAACGAGGTGACCGAAACCACTATTTGGTCTATGGGATCGGCATTTCGACTTACGATGGATTGCAACGCTATTACAATGTGCGATCCTACAATTGTAGGATCCACTGTTATTTGCGGCTTAGCTGCATGTCCCCCAAGCCCATTTATTGTAATTTCAAAAAAATCTGATGCTGCAAAAAATGGCCCAGCTCTTATAGCAAATTTACCGATTTCTAAATCTGGCCAATTATGCATGCCGTATACTTCTTGTATGCCAAAACGATCCATTAAACCGTCTTCACACATTTCGCGACCACCACCACCACCTTCTTCAGCTGGCTGGAAGATGACTACTGCAGTACCATCAAAATTACGTGTTTCTGCGAGGTATTTAGCTGCTCCTAGGAGCATAGCTGTATGACCATCGTGACCACATGCATGCATCGCCCCCTTAATATTGGAAGAATAAGATAGGCCAGTAGTTTCTTCAATTGGCAAAGCGTCCATATCAGCACGCAGTCCAATCACACTATCTTTAGTATTCTCTCTTCCATGAATTATGCCAACTACACCTGTTCTTCCCAGTCCAAAGATCACATTATCACACCCAAAAGATTTTAATTTTTGCTCAACAATTTTTGAAGTTCTATGAGTTTCAAACAGTATTTCGGGATGAGCATGAAAATCTTGACGCCACTCAGAAATTTCTTCCTGTAATTCTGCAAAACGGTTCTTTAGTGGCATAAATAAATCCTTTTTATGATCTCAATAGCCAGAATCTGAAGTTAAGACGAAATGACCTTTAGAGACCTCTTTATATTCTGGGTTTTCCGGCTGATACCCAAGTGGATGGATTGGTGAAGGTATTTGTTTAAATTTCAAATCGCCTTTTAGTACTCTTTTTGTCGGGTCAACGATGGGCACTGCGCTCATAAGGGCCTTGGTGTAAGCATGCTGTGGGTTACTAAATACAGCTTGCCGGGAACCAATCTCTACCAACCGACCCAGATACATTACCCCAACATCGTGACTTACACGTTCTACTACTGCCATGTCGTGGCTTATAAAAAGAAAACTTAGTTCTAGTTCTGACTGAAGTTCCATCATTAAATTGAGCACTTGTGCTTGCACTGAAACATCTAATGCACTTACCGCCTCATCGGCAATGATTAACTTTGGATTTAAAGCCAGAGCTCGAGCTATTGCAACGCGTTGTCTTTGACCGCCGGATAGCTCATGTGGATAACGCCGTAAAAAACTTTTGGGCAATTCAACACGCTCAAAAAGTTTCTCTACTCTTTCTTCAATTGAATTTTCCGATAATGTTGAAAAGTTTCTCATCGGCTCAGCCACTTGGTCAAGAAGCAACATTTGCGGATCAAGCGAAGCAAAAGGATCTTGAAAAACCATTTGCATATTGCTTCTTATATTGCGAAGTTCATCTTTAGAAAGTCTTAAAACGTCTTTTCCATCCATGATTACTTCACCTGACTTAGGCTCAACCAACCTTAAAAGCGACCTCCCTACAGTTGACTTACCACATCCGGACTCTCCCACCAGAGCCAAAGTACAGCCACGTTTTATCAAAAAAGATACATTTTCAACTGCATGAACTTGAGCGACTGTCCTCCTTAGCAGACCACCTGCAACAGGGAAGCGTGTAACCAAATTTTTTACGTCTAATAAGATCTCATCAGTACCAATTAATGGCTTCGTGTTTTTTTTATTTTCACCAAGTAATTTCATTGGCTCTGGATATTTTTTCCCCAACATTTCACCGAGCTTTGGAACTGCTGAAAGCAAAGATTTCGTGTAGTCATGCTGAGGGTTTTCAAAAACGTCTTTAACGTTACCTTCTTCGACTTTGTTACCACGGTACATGACAACAACTCGATCTGCCATTTGTGCAACAACCGCCATATCATGAGTGATAAACATCACTGCGGTCCCTGTTTCTCTCTTCAAACGATCAATCAAAGCAAGGATCTCTGCCTGAATAGTAACATCAAGTGCTGTGGTCGGTTCATCAGCAATCAGAAGCCTCGGTTCACATGCCAAAGCCATTGCAATTACAACTCTTTGCCGCATCCCTCCTGATAGCTCATGCGGATACTGATTTAACCTGTTTTTAGGTTCTGGTATCCTAACTTGGTCAAGCAGCTCAATTGCTCTTAATTTGGCTTGATGTTTGGATAAATTCTTATGCAAACGCAACCCTTCAGTAAGCTGTCTTCCTACTGTGAATACAGGATTTAATGCTGTCATTGGCTCCTGGAATATCATACCAATTTCATTACCTCTGGTATGCCGCATAGATCTTTGGGTTGCATTAGCTAGGTCAATTTTACCACCAACTTGTTTTTGAAAGTTGAGTTTGCCTCCCTTAATTTTTCCCCCACCAAATTCCACGAGCCGCATCATTGATAATGATGAGACTGACTTTCCAGAACCTGACTCACCAACGACGCAAACGGTTTCTCCTGGGTAAATGGAAAAAGATATATCCTCAACACCTGTAACAGTTCCATCTTTTGTCTCGAATACTACCTTTAAGTTTTCAAATTCCGCAATTGGCGTTTTTTCTTCATCTAACATTTTCATTCCTAACCAGACCAAGCAAAAGTCGCTTAAATACGCTGTTCTTGTCAACATGAATAATTGTAAAAAAATAGCCAAATTTTAACGTTTTCGGTTGCATTTTCTGAAAACTCTGTTTCCATGTTGCCCTCGGGGAAACTTTTATAAAATTTTGGTCTCCCTACGTGTGTAGAGACTGCGTTCTGGTTTATTGTGACGCTTCTCTTAGCTACATTAAAAATTAAGGAGAAGAAAATGAAAATAAAGTCTTTAGCATTGGGAGTTGCCGGAGCCTTGGCCCTTGGGTCTTCAGCCTTCGCTGAACGGGGCTCTGATGGCAATGTCGGAATTATTTATTGGCAAGCACCGTCAATCTTGAACCCGTACCTATCAGGTGGAACAAAAGATATTGAGTCGTCAAGCATGGTGATAGAAGCACTTGCCGGTTACGACAACAATGGAGCCATGTTTCCAAGGTTAGCAACCGAAGTGCCAACAGTCGGAAATGGTGGAATATCTTCGGATTTAAAATCAATAACGTGGAATTTAAAGCCTGGTATCATGTGGTCTGACGGAACGGCATTTACATCTGCGGACGTGCTATTTACGTACGATTACTGCATGGGTGAACCTGGGTGTTATCAAGAAGCAAAGTTTGAAGGCGTTACAAACATAGAAGCGCTAAATGATCTTACTGTCAAAATATCCTTTGCAGATCCTACTCCTAACCCATATGGGCCATTTGTCGGATCACAAACACCAATTCTTCAACAAGCACAATTTGAAAACTGTACAGGAACGCGCCGCCAAGAGTGTACTGAAGAAAACTTTGGACCAATAGGAACTGGAGCATTCGTAGTAACAGAGTTCAGGCCAAACGATGTCATCCAATTGAAAGCAAATGAAAACTATCGCGACTCAAGCAAGCCTGCCTTCGCCACGATGGTTTTTAAAGGTGGTGGTGACGCTGCAGCCGCTGGTCGAGCAGTCATGGAAACCGGCGAATATGATTACGGATGGAACTTACAATTAGCCCCAGAAGTAATTAGCCAAATGGCTTCAGCTGGTAAGGGTCAACCTCTAGCAGCTTTTGGTACCGCAGTTGAGCGATTAGAAATGAATATGACTGATCCATCATCTAGTTTAGATGCAGATACAAGATCAACAAGAAAGGCTTTGCATCCATTTCTAAGCGATATTAAGGTTAGAAAAGCGCTATCTATGGCTATTGACCGTACCCTTTTAACTGAAATAGGATATGGAGTTGCAGGTAAACCAACTTGTAATCTTGTTCCCGGTCCTGAGCTTTACGCTTCAGACAATACAGGGTGTTTAACACAGGATATCGATGGTGCAAAAGCATTGCTTGAAGAGGCTGGCTGGAAAGAAGGTGGTGACGGTGTAAGAACAAAAGATGGGATGCGTCTTTCCGTTCTTTATCAAACTTCCACCAACGCCGTTCGTCAAGATTATCAGGCTCTTATCAAAGAATGGTGGACACAGATCGGAGTGGAAACTGAACTGCGCAATCTGAATGCATCAGTCTTCTTTGGTGGTGACCCTGCGTCTCCAGATACGTATCAGAAATTTTATGCAGACATCGAAATGTATACAAATATTTTTGACGGCACCGATCCTCAAGCTTATCTTTCAGCATATAGATGTGGAAATGAACCAAGCCCTGAGAATAGCTGGGCTGGGGAAAACATAAACAGATATTGCGATCCTGCTTATGACAAATTATTGGATGAGTTAAAGATGACGGCTGATCTCGAAAAAAGAGGTGAAATCGGTCGAAAACTCAACGATATGCTTACTAAAGATAGCTATACAATCGTACCTTTAACTTGGCGTGGTAGAGTATCTGCCCGTTCCAATTCTCTTGGTGGAGTTATCCTAAACACATGGGATACCGAGTTATGGAATGTGGAAGATTGGTATCGAATTGACTAATTGATAATAAATAATAGCGTCGGCGCGGCTGCGCCGGCGCATTTTTAGAAAGACCCCGTAAATGTTAACCTTCATTGTCCGGCGCTTGCTGTTAGCAATACCAACGTTGCTATTTATCGCCGCATGTATCTTTTTGTTGTTAAATTTAGCACCAAACGATCCAATGGCCCAAGTGCCAATGACAATACCTCCAGACGTTAAAGAGAAGATGCGAGAGGCATTAGGTCTGGGTCAACCATTACATGTACAGTTTTTAAAGTGGGTAATACAATTTTTTTGGGTTGAGCCGCAGGTTTTCGTCGATTACCTCTTTAATACTTCATTTTCTGAGGGGAAACAGCGTATCTTCAGTTGGCAGACTAGAAGTCCAGTGATGGATATAGTGGTCCAACGATTACCACAAACACTCTGGGTTGTGGGTATGTCATATATCGTAGGTATTTTAATCGCTTTACCAATTGGGATATATTCTGCTTATCGCCAATACTCAGTATTCGATCAAGTAGGAACCTTTGTTACTATGGTAGGATATTCAGTGCCCCCTTTTTTCAGCGGTGTTTTTGTAATAATTCTTTTTTCCGTCCAGTTAGGATGGCTTCCATCTGTATATGACACCCTGCATGAGGTGGTGGACTGGGAAACCTTCAAGTATCAATTCAGGCAGATGATTATGCCAGTAATGGTGCTTGCGCTACAAACAACAGCTCAAATCAGTCGTTTCATGCGATCTTCGATGCTAGACAACTTAAATCAAGACTACGTTAGAACGGCAAGAGCAAAGGGCTTGAGCGAATGGACCGTAGTTGCTATCCATGTGCTAAGAAACTCCATGATACCAGTCGTCACTGTGATTGCTCTTGGTATTCCTAGTATTTTTGGTGGGGCGATTATTACTGAGCAGGTATTTAAGGTAAATGGCATTGGTCAGCAGTTAATTAACGCAATATATGCTAATGACCTGCCGACTGTGCAGACGATTACTTTCATGTTTGCGGTTCTAATAGTGGTATTTAATCTAATTGCCGACATTCTTTACGGAATTTTAGATCCAAGGATCCGATATGACTGATAATGCCCAAACTAACGAAATCAACAAAACCAATAACAAGTGGTTAGATGTATGGAATGAGTTCAAAAACCACAAAGGCGCGCTCGCAGGCGCTATTATTTTCGCGCTTATTGTAATCCTTGTATTATTAGGTCCGTTTGTATGGCCATATGAAGCGAATGGCATCAATATTAGAATTAGAAATCAAGGGCCAAGTTTTGCACATCCACTCGGAACAGATCAATTAGGCAGAGACACTCTGGCAAGGATCATGGCAGGAGGACGAACCTCAATTACTGTCGGCTTAACTGCAATGCTGCTTTCTCTATTTTTAGGCACTTTAATTGGTATATTTGCGGGTTATTTCAAAAAGCTAGACAGTGTGTTGATGAGATTCACAGACTTATTTTTATCTCTTCCACTTCTTCCCCTCCTTTTGGTTATGATGCTACTGTTTAGAGAACCATTGAGTACATCTTTCGGCCCAGAAAAAGGAATGTTCATTCTCATAGTTGTATCGATCGGCATCACCAGTTGGATGCCAACAGCACGGATTGTAAGAGGTGACGTGTTGGCAATAAAAGAACGAGAATTTATCCTCGCAGCCCGCTCCATCGGTGGTACCGACACGAAAATTATTTTTCGACATATCCTGCCAAATGTACTCTCGCCTATTATGGTCTCAGCCACTCTTGGAATTGCTAATGCAATAATCACCGAAAGTGCCCTATCATTTCTAGGCCTCGGCTTTCCTCCTGATTTTCCTACCTGGGGAAGACTTCTGAATGACGCCGTTGATTATTTACAACAATTTCCTGAGCGCGTCTTTTGGCCTGGACTTGCAATTTCTCTGACTGTCTTGAGCATTAACTATTTAGGCGATGGTCTCAGAGATGCATTAGATCCAAGAATTAGAGGAAGGTAAGCCAAATAAGGGACTGAAATTTATCAAGAATACGTAATTTTAGTCCGTTTTAAGCACAATTTCATGTATTTTGGTTAGCATATTATGCAGCTACTGCATTTTTGAGCGTATACGTCGGACCAGTAGATAAACAAACCCTACTACAGGTACAGTGATAATTGAGGTTAGAAAACCTTCAGTAATCGAATAATTTCCTGCTAAAGGATACAACAGGTATGATACCAAGGACACTGCATAGTAGCTAATAGCGACGACTGATAGACCTTCAACAGTTTTTTGTAGTCGTAGTTGCAGGTCTGCTCTACGATCCATACTCTTAAGCAATGCCTGATTTTGAGCAGACCTTTCTACATCCACTCTGGTTCTAAGCAAATCGCCAGCTCGAATAGCCCTATCTGCCAAATTACCCAATCTCACCCTACTGGATTTTACAGTTCGCATGGCGGGGTCATAGCGTCTCATCATAAACTCTGAAAATGTTTGACGACTCCTAAAGCGTTCTTCTCTTAATACCCTAATTCTTTGATGAACGATTGCCTCATATGCTTCGGTTGCTCCTAATCGGAACGATGCTGCTGCTGATAAAGTTTCTAATTCAGTAGAAACTTTCAACAAATTATCTAAAGTTACTTCCGCAGCCACTTTACCATCGTTCATATCACTCATTATCTGAGATAATTCTGTATCAATATTACCCATTTGCCGTGCCATATTACGCACTCTCGCAAATCCCAACATTGACATCGACTTATACATCTCAATTTCACACAGACGCTGAACAATCCTGCCAACCCGTCGATCGTCTGTTGCAGGGTCGATAAAAAGTACAAATCTTTGATGACCTACTTCATCTATTCTAAAGTCTGATGCAACAACCGCTGACTCATCTAGAACTTTACTGACTGCAAGGCTCTCTGGAACAAACCACTCAGCTAATTTTTTTGATATAATCTCACTATTATTTTCCGCCCCAATCATATTTTCTAGACGCAAATTCACTGACGTTATCCTGAGAGCAGAAAGAGCCTCTAGCCATTCCTTTGGAAAAGCATCAAAACCAACTCCGTCAAACGGTTTTTCGGATAAATTGCTTAAAAATATTGTATAGGTAACAAATTCTGTATGAGCTTCCCATTTAAGTTTAAATCGACCTAAATCACCAAAATAATGTGTAACATCTTCTTTAGGATGTGGAGCACCAAATCTATCAAGTAATCCAATTAAATTTTCTCTATCTACCCTTCTATCTCTCTGAGCTGCATTTTCAGGTTCTTTTAATGCTAAAAATGCAACCATCCCGGGTGCCGAATGAAAAGGAAATGGACGAGCATGAAGCTCGTTAGCTAATTGATACCTTTCGGAGTGGTCTGCAATAAGCACCAAAGCTTCATCCTATTTTAATCTAAGTTTCATTCTTTGATACCGATATATTCCAAAAAATAGACCAAAGCGCACTTAAATACACTGCAAGCAATTTAACAATATAACGATAGTCTTAGTCTATCATTGTTAAAAGCTTGTTTAAACTGTCTTTTGCATCTCCATAAAACATNCGNGTATTNTCTTTNAANAANANTGGNTTNTCNATACCAGAATANCCNGTTCCNTGNCCNCTTTTCGANACAAANACCTGTTTTGCTTTCCAGCACTCNANCACNGGCATNCCNGCNATCGGACTATTNGGATCTTCTTGNGCTGCTGGATTAACNATATCGTTNGACCCAATGACAATAGCAACNTCANTNTCTGGNAAATCATCGTTTATNTCNTCCATTTCCAGNACAATATCNTANGGTACTTTAGCTTCTGCTAANANAACATTCATATGTCCNGGNAGCCTTCCAGCAACTGGNTGGATCGCAAACCTNACNTTTTTNNCCTTNCCTCTCANTCGCTTTGTTAATTCAGCGACTGCTTGTTGAGCCTGAGCAACCGCGAGACCATACCCCGGAATTATTATGATGCTATCTGCGTCAGCAAGCGACGATGCAACACCATCAGAATCAATTGCGATTTGCTCACCTTCGACTTCCATTGCTGGTCCCGTCGCCCCTCCAAATCCACCAAGTATTACCGATACAAATGACCTNTTCATGGCTTTACACATAATGTAACTGAGTATGGCACCTGAAGACCCCACAAGTGCTCCAATAACAATCAAAAGGTCATTTCCTAAACTAAAGCCAATAGCGGCGGCTGCCCACCCAGAATAACTGTTTAGCATTGACACTACGACCGGCATGTCCGCGCCACCAATACCCATTATCAAATGGAACCCTATGAAAAATGCCAACAAAGTCATCAGAATAAGGGGTAATATTCCACCTGTTTGAAGGTACCAGAACAGACACAATACAGAGCCAATAGCAGCAAATGCATTTAAANAATGCCCACCTGGCAGTTTAACAGCCGCTGACGTTACACGACCCGACAATTTCCCGTAAGCTATTATTGACCCTGTGAAGGTAATCGCTCCAATGAATACCCCCAAGAACAACTCCACTCGTAGTATATTTATNTCTACGATAGATTTTTTCGCAACTAATGCTGCGAAACCAGCTAGTTCTTTAACAGATCCTGCATCTAAAGCTNTCGCCACATTCTTAATTTCCAAGTCAGCGTTAAAACCAACGAAAACAGCAGCTAACCCAACCAGTGCATGCATACCCGCCACTAACTCTGGCATTTGTGTCATTTCAACCTTAGCTGCTAAAAAATAACCAATCACACCACCAGCCGCGATAAGGACAACCGACAAGGCCCACAAGCCTGAACCTGGACCAATCAAAGTCGCAAAAACTGCTAAGGCCATTCCGACGATACCGTACCACACAGCACGCTTNGCGCTTTCCTGTCCCGATAATCCGCCCAACGAGAGAATAAATAACACCGCAGAAACTACGTATGCGGCAGTAGTAAATCCTAATTCCATTTCCCTACTCCCTTAAGACTTTTGAAACATAGCTAGCATTCGTCGGGTCACTAAAAACCCACCAAAGATNTTTATTCCAGCCATAAAGACGGATAACGCAGCAAGCAAAATTACTAGAAACGATCCCGACCCTATCTGCATAAGCGCACCCAAAATAATAATAGAGGATATAGCATTAGTTACGGCCATAAGCGGAGTGTGAAGAGCATGACTGACGTTCCAAATAACCTGAAAGCCTACAAAGACTGCAAGTACAAAAACAATAAAATGTTGCATAAAACTTACTGGCGCAACTAGTCCTACACCCAAAGTAACTGCGCCTCCTATTGCCAACAAGATAATTTGTTGGCGAGTTTGAGCGTTAAAATCTTCTTTTTCTTTTTCTCTTACTTCTTCAGGTGATAATTCTTTTGGCTTNTCCTGCGTCTTTGCTGCAATAGCGTTTACCTTAGGCGGCGGTGGTGGATAAGTTATTTCCCCTTCGAACGCAACCGTCGCNCCCCTAATCACATCATCTTCCATATTATGGTTTAATTCTCCATTTTTATCTGGAGTGAGATCGCTCAACATGTGCCTTACATTTGTCGCATANAGATTAGATGCCTGAGCCGACATTCGACTAGGAAAATCGGTATAACCAACGATTGTAACATCATTATCAGTGACAATCTTTTCATCCATCACTGTCAGCTTACAGTTACCACCCTTTTCCGCCGCTANATCAACGATTACTGAGCCAGGCTTCATCATTTTCACCATGTCCGCAGTCCAGAGCTCAGGGGCCTCACGATTTGGGATAAGAGCAGTGGTGATAACGATATCGATCTCTGGTGCTAACTCCCTAAACTTTGCAAGCTGAGCCTCTCGAAATTCNGGCGAGGAAGCTGAAGCATAACCGCCTGTTTTAGCGCCATCTTGCTGTTGTTCCTCAAAATCAAGATATACGAATTCAGCACCCATGGACTCTACTTGCTCAGCCACTTCTGGCCTTACGTCAAAAGCATAGGTAATGGCACCCAAAGATGTAGCCGTCCCTATGGCAGCAAGTCCTGCAACACCTGCCCCAATTATAAGCACTTTTGCCGGCGGTACTTTGCCCGCTGCCGTGATCTGACCAGTAAAGAACCTTCCAAAATTGTTACTAGCTTCTATAACGGCCCTATAGCCAGCTATATTTGCCATTGATGAAAGAGCATCCATCTTCTGAGCGCGGCTAATTCTTGGAACCATTTCCATTGCTATCACATTAGCCTTTTTAGCCTTTGCAANATCTAAACCTTCTTCGTTTACAGCTGGATTAAAAAACGAAATCAATGTTTGCCCAGCCGATAATCTTTTAAGCTCAGATGTAGAAGGCTGGCGTACCTTGGTAACCACCTCAGCTTCTTTCCATAGGGATGCAGCGGTTTTCACAACCTTGACCCCAGCATCTTTGTAGATTTTGTCCGAATATCCTGCAGCTTTACCAGCNCCGCTTTCAATCAAACATTCGAAACCTAACTTTTGGAGTTGCAGAGCACTATCAGGGGTAAGAGCAACCCTATTTTCGCCCTCAAAAATTTCTTTAGGAGTACCGATTTTCAAAATTCTATCCTCGATTAAATATGCTTAGAACCACGTCTGANCTGTTTCCTATACGCAACATTATTAAAGATCAATGTGCTTATCATGAAAAATTATGTCGCGAAGCATTTTATGCAACAGCCACACTTTTCTTTTATGCCAGNATACTTTCTAACACATTACCGAAACGAANTTTTNAAAAGTATCCACGACTACNACGCATAGATCCTATCACTCCCATTCCATCTCTTCAAAAACCCTACCAGCATTTTTCTTTGCTAANTCTTCAAAAGTATCTAACGTTTTCCATTTTTGTTGATCAACNAAATAAGCTGAACTTAAATCACCTCCGGCATCGATATGACTTTTTATCTTCGACCGAAGGTCTAGCAAATACCCCAATGTATACTTTTCAACTTGCGNTAAATTTGTAGGATGGCCATGCCCTGGGATGATGTATANGGGGTNGAGAGGAGCAAAAGCAGTTTGCCAAGTTTCTACCCAACAACTTGTACAAGTATTTTCAAAAATTGGCAGCATTCTTTCGTGGAATGCTATATCTCCAGATATCATCAAGGACCATTCAGGTATCCAAACTTGCGTGTCTCCAGGACCATGAGCTTCCCCTAGATGCAAAACCTCAAAGTCTACGCCACCGATATTGAAAAGATATTTGTCTGAAAAAGAAATGTTTGCAGGAACAACAGTTGTACCGACAGCCTTTTCCTTGTTGTAGCGCTTCATGTGTTCCAATATTTGGTATGCGTTCTCTTCTACCTCAAGAATTGCATCTTCATGGGCAATAATATCGACGCCAATCCTCGACCAGTACGAGTTCCCCAACATTGCATGCCCCTGCCCATTTTCATTTATCACAAGTTTTACAGGCTGATCAGTAACTTGTTTGATCTCGTGGTGAATTGCCTTCGCCAGTCGAAATGATGCGCCAGAGTTAATGACCACAACACCGTTTGGTGTTACTACGAAAGATAAATTATTATTATGACCTGAGTTTTCATAAGTTGGCGGAGCAGTAGCACCAATTGCCGAAAACACACCTGGTATAAATTCCGTGGGCTTGGAATATAAATCTGATTGCGGGTATTGATCTGAAATATTTTCGTTGGCTAAACCGTATTGATAAATCAATAATGCAAACAAAATATATTTNAGCATTTTCATGCATTCCACCTTAACTTAATAATCTCATAATTGAAAATATCGATTGTATTTTTTGTCATAATACTATGGTAAGCACAATAGTGTAATAAGGTAATCGATAGGATACAAAATCTAGTAAGCTAAATGACAAACTTTGAGGAAACAAAAAAACAATTCATATTGCCTGAAAATGTAGTTTATCTAGATGGTAACTCATTGGGCCCAATGCCTAAAAACGCTCCNGATAAAATTCATAGTGTTCTTTATGACGAATGGTCTAAAATGCTTATCAACGGTTGGAATGATGCTGCTTGGATGTTTCAGCCCGAACAGTTAGGCAACAAAATTTCGCGAATTATNGGCGCAGAAAATGACTGTGTAGTTGTCGGAGAAACTCTATCGGTCCGAGTTTATCAAGCGTTAAGTTGCGCCCTACAAGAAACTAGAAAAAGAAAAATTATACTTACCGATAGTGGTAATTTTCCATCAGATTTATACATGGCGCAAGGTTTAATAGAACTACTAAAAAACCAATTTGAGCTTCGCATTTGTGAACCTGACAAAATTCATGAAAACCTCAATAGCGAGATTGCAGTGCTAATGCTCACTGATGTGGATTACCGCACAGGCAGAAAACATAACATCGCCAAAATTAATAAAAAAGCAAAAGCTCAGGGGATCATTACCATCTGGGATCTCGCTCACTCAGCGGGAGCTTTGGACTTAAAGTTGAAGGATTGGGATATGGATTACGCAGTCGGTTGCACATACAAATACTTAAATGCTGGACCAGGATCTCCCGCGTTTATTTATGTTAATCCAAAAAAAATTGATCAGGTCAAACCTTCATTAATGGGCTGGCTCGGGCATCAAAACCCGTTTGATTTTTCCCTCAATTACACACCCGGAAAAGGCATAAATAGAATGAAAATTGGGACGCCGCCTGTTTTGGCTAACGCTGCCCTTGCTGCTTCTCTGCACATTTGGGACATGGTCAACATGAAAGACGTTCGTTTAAAATCAATTGAACTTTCAGAGCGCTTTATTGNTGGGCTGAAGAATACNTGCCCGAACCTAGAGTTAGCATCACCCATTGATGNAAAAAAAAGGGGGTCGCAAGTTTCATTTTATTTTGAAAACGGATACCCTGCAATGCAAGCAATAATAGCAAGTGGTGTTATTGGAGATTTTCGTTCACCAAATATAATGAGATTTGGCATTACACCACTTTATATTTTGGAAAAAGATATTGATTTAGCAGTTAATATAATTTCCGACGTTTTAAATAAAAAATTGTGGGACAAACCGAAGTACAAAAAGAGAAAGTTTGTAACTTAAACGCCAAAAAAATTATTTTGCCTTTCCATAGTCACGTACCGCATCTCCAAACGCCTCGAATAATAGTTTAGAAACTAGATCATTTTCTGCATTCCATTCTGGATGCCACTGAACAGAGTTCGTGTAACCTGCAGCATCTTTCACGTAAAGCGCTTCTGGAGTTCCATCACTCGCCCANCCATCAATTACCAACCTATTACCAACCTCAGCAATGCCTTGTCCGTGAAGTGTGTTTGTTTCNATTCGTGTGGAGCCAAGTATTTTACTAAAGTTACCATCATTTCTGAAATTTACTTGGTGCCTTATCGCAAACTTTTCTTCCAGAGTACCATCCGGGGGCATTCTATGGTTCATTCGTCCATCCAAATCACGAATTTCAGGATGGAGTGTTGCACCCATTGCAACAGCCACTTCTTGAAAACCTCTACAGATACCGAAAATAGGAATACCAATTGATACGGCTCTTTTTATCAAGGGAAGTGTTAATGCATCACGATCACGGTCGAAATCTCCATGCGCCNATGTTTCTTTCACACCATAATTACTTGGATGCACGTTAGGCCTGCCACCGGTAAACAAAAATCCGTCACAAATTGATGTCAGTTCTTCAACTGTTGTAAATTCAGGACTGGACGGTAGTATAATTGGAATAACCTTCGACACCTTAGAAAGCGCATCGCAATTCATCTTGCCAGCAGCATACACTGGATACTCATCATTAATTAAGTTGAAATTCCCAACAATTCCAACCACGAAACGTCCCATTTTTTGCCTTTAACCANAACTTTAAAAAGTATTAATTTCGATCTTTAAATTATAAATTCAATATACACCAGATTTCTATGCTCTATTTTTCAATTTTAAGCGAGTTTCATGTAAAATCGGCTCAGTGTACCCTGATGGCTGTTTTTTGCCCTCAAAGATTAAATTAAAAGCAGCCTTGAATGCTAAACCATCAAAACTGGGGCTCATTGGTTTATAATATGGATCATAGNTATTTTGCTCATCAACAACTTTTGCCATTGATTTCAGCGCTTTAATAACTTCGTCTTTACTTACAACTTTATGATGTAACCAGTTAGCGAGCGCCTGGCTAGATATTCTGCATGTTGCCCGATCTTCCATCAATCCAATATTATTTATATCAGGAACTTTTGAACAACCAATACCATGATCTACCCACCGTACAACATAGCCAAGGATTCCTTGAGCATTATTTTCAACTTCGCGAATTATTTGGTCATGGGACCATTTTCGATAAGCAGCCAGCGGAATATCAAGAAGTGTATCCACGTAGGCTCGTCGACCGTTTTCTTTTAGCTTTTTTTGAACTAAAAAGACATCAATTTGGTGATAATGCAAAGCATGCAGTGTTGCAGCAGTTGGTGATGGCACCCAAGCACAATTTGCTCCTGATTTNGGGTGCTCAATCTTCTGCTCAAGCATAGCAGACATTAGATCCGGCATAGCCCACATACCTTTTCCAATTTGGGCTCTACCAGANAGCCCACATTCTAGTCCAATATCAACATTTTGGTTTTCATAACCTACTATCCAAGACTTCCTTTTAATNAAATCCTTTCTGCTAAATGGACCTGCCTCCATACTAGTATGAATTTCATCACCGGTCCTATCTAAAAATCCAGTATTTATAAAGGCCACCCGTCTTTTAGCGGCACGAATACATTCCTTTAAATTAACGGAGGTTCNGCGTTCCTCATCCATTATCCCCAATTTCACAGAATATTGTTTTAAACCGAGAGCGCTCTCTACATTTGAGAATATGTCATCAGCAAATGCTACTTCATCCGGGCCATGCATCTTAGGTTTTACAATGTATATGGACCCATGTCTTGAATTGCCATCAGCCCTTTTCAAATCATGGATACCAATCATTGTTGTTACCATAGCATCCAGCAGTCCTTCGTACACCTCCTCACCATTTGAGTCGAGTATCGCCGGGGTAGTCATTAAATGACCAACGTTTCTGATCCAAAGCAGTGCTTTAGACCTTATNTTAATATCGCTGCCATTGGGTGCAATAAATGATAGATCAGAATTAAGAGACCTGGTGATGTTTTTTCCNTTTTTCTCGAATTCAGAAGTAAGGTTACCTTTCATCAAACCTAACCATGAAGAATAAGCGGTAACTTTATCAGATCCATCGACACATGCGACTGAGTCTTCCAAGTCAATTATGGCGGTAAGAGCACTCTCAAGCCGAACATCGGCCAAACCGGCCTGGTCTCTACTACCGATAACATGCGCCCGATCGAAGACTAGTTCGACACAAAGACTATTATTTTTTAACAGAATAGAACTTGGAGCCTTTGGGTTACCTTTATAACCAATGAACTTTTCAGGTGAAACCAACGGCANGTCATCAACTAGTAGTTGTTTCTCACTTACATAATAACGCTTCACGTCTGCATGACTTGCACCAACAATCGGAAATGCGTCATCTAAAAATACTCTTGAGCGGGCCACAACTCGAGCCCCCCTGCCTCGATCGTAACCCTCTGCTGAATTTAATACACCCATTGCATCAGTACCGTACAAGCAGTCNTACAAACTACCCCATCTAGCATTTGCTGCGTTTAAGGCGTATCTTGCATTGGTGGATGGCACAACTAGTTGTGGACCAGCTATTGATGAGATTTCGGGGTCAACATTTTCTGTTTCAACAAAGAAATTCTCCCCTTCTTCAACAAGATAACCGATTTTTTTGAGATAATTTTTATAACCATCATGATCATGTGGATTACCTCTTCTTTCCATATGCCAGTTATCGATTTGTGACTGTAGCTCTTCTCTTACACCCAGAAGCCTTCTATTTATTGGTGTCATCTGCTTTATTAACGATGATAGGCCAAGCCAAAACCTATCCTCAGAAATTCCAGTGCCTGGCAAAGCTAAATTTTCTACAAACGCGACTAAACTTTTGTCGACGCTAAGATCACAACGCATCAAGCGTTTTTTCATAACCGCCCCCAAACCTTTTTCAAATTTCGATTTGAGTCTTCGCAAAAGCGAAGTCAAAAGTATTTTTCTTCATTAGAAGATNTCACCTATTTTTNTGTTATTAATTGATACAAACACTACCTAAGTATAGCAATATCGATTAGCGAATTAGTTTCAACAGCAAAATCCAAGCCCAGCGGAGTAATTATGGCGAAAAAAAGTAACANGGAAATATTTTTGAAAGATTATCAAGCCCCTGCTTATCTAATTGACGCCGTAGAACTTGATTTTGAGCTACACCCCAAGAAAACNAAAGTTTACTCAAAAATAAAATTCCGGAAAAACCCAAATCTAAATTCTTCTGAAAAATTTTTTTTAAATGGTGAAAAATTAAATTTTCTTNATGCTAAAATCGATGGGAAAACTGTACATCCAAAGCTGCGAGAAGATGGCTTAGAATGTGATGTTCCGAACAATCCTTTCCTTTGGGAGTCATCAGTAGAGATAGATCCCTCCAGTAACACTTCATTGGAGGGGCTCTACATGTCAAACGGTATGTACTGTACTCAATGCGANGCAGAGGGTTTTAGAAAAATATGTTATTATCCAGATCGTCCAGACGTATTGGCTCCATTTGACGTTAGTATTCGAGGTACATCACCTGTTCTGCTGTCAAACGGNAATCTTATCTCGGCAAATGAAGGTTATTCAAAGTGGTCAGACCCCTGGCCGAAACCAGCATATCTTTTCGCATTAGTTGCTGGNGATTTACTAAAAGTCTCAGACAAATTTAAAACGCAAACAGGCTCTGATATTGAACTCAACATTTATGTGAGAAAAGGCGATGAGGATAAATGTGATTTTGCAATTAGTTCTTTAAAAAAGGCTATGCAATGGGATGAAGAGCGCTACGNGCGCGAGTACGACTTAGAGGTTTTCAATATCGTTGCGGTTGATGATTTCAATATGGGAGCAATGGAAAATAAGGGGCTAAATATTTTCAACTCAAAGTGTGTTCTCACGCATCCAAGAAAAAGTACAGATAACGATTTTGAATATGTTGAAGGTATAATAGCGCATGAATATTTTCATAACTGGACCGGAAATCGTATAACTTGCCGAGACTGGTTTCAGCTATGTTTAAAAGAGGGATTAACAGTTTTCAGAGACGCACAATTCACCGCCGATTTAAGAAACCCCTCTGTAAAAAGAATTCAAGATGCCCGGGTAATTAAAGGTCCGCAGTTTAGAGAAGATGCTGGCCCACTTTCACATCCAGTAAGGCCTCATAGTTTTNTTGAAATAAATAACTTTTATACCCTAACCGTCTATGAAAAAGGCGCTGAACTAATTGGCATGCTAAAATTATTAGTTGGTGAAAATGATTACTATTCCGCACTTGAGTTATACTTTGACCGGCATGATGGTCAGGCTGCAACCATTGAAGACTGGATCAAAGTATTTGAGGATGTGACCAATCGAAACCTTAATCAGTTTAAGCTATGGTATTCGCAATCTGGAACACCCAAGGTGAAGGTAAATGAACGATATGGCAAAAATGCACTCAGTCTAGATTTCGAGCAGGTCTCTACCAGTGAACGCGAAGCAATTTTAGAGCCAATGGTTATTCCAATATCAATAGGCCTCCTGGATGAAAATGGAAAAGATTTAATCGAAACAAAGGTGTTTGAACTAAATAAAACCAAGGATACAATTACATTCAAAGGGATAAACAAAAAACCTACAGTATCTCTTCTTAGGAATTTCTCAGCACCAATAATAATAGAGCGTGAAATCACAGAAAAAGACAGATTAACTCTGCTTAAAAAAGACAGTGATGCATACAACCGGTGGGATGCTGCCCAGCACCTAATGTTTACTAGCTTTGAGAACCTTGCGATTGAAAAACAGGAGCCAAACGATGATATAATCGGCGCCTTTTGTGATATCATGCAAGATCAAAAGTTAATGCCAGCTTTTCGTGCACAATTGCTTTCACAACCTTCGGTTGCAGAAATTATCACCTATTTTTTTGAGAAAGGTTTATCTACAGATCCTGAAAAAATTTATGGCGCAAAAAAAATATTTACCCAAAAATTGGCGGAAAGGTCTAATCCATTCTTGGAGCAATTATTTCATTCTCTGGCTCAAAATTTCGAATATGAACCATCTGCAAACCAGGTGGGGGAACGCTCATTTAAGAATATATTGCTGGGTATTCTTACGAAATTAGATAATGGAGAAACTGCTCAAAAACAGTTTTTTGGCGCAGACAATATGACAGATGAAGTTGCAGCATTAAGTGTGCTCATTCAGAATGATATTGCCACAACGGAAATCGAGAAATTTTATGACAAATGGTCGGATGATCGGCTGGTCATTGATAAGTGGTTTATGCTGCAATCCTCATTAAGTCAGCCCAGTAAGGCATTAAAAACTACAAAAATGTTAACGAAACACTCTGACTTTAACGAAAAAAACCCAAATCGGTTCCGAGCAACGATTGGTGGATTTACTCAAAACTTGGCGGCATTCCATATGAAAGGTGGAGAGGGCTACAAATTTGTTGCTGATTGGATTAGAAAAATTGATAGCTTAAATCCACAACTGGCGGCAAGAACCTGCACAGCGTTTCAGAACTGGAAGCAATTTGATAGCTTGCGTCAGGACGAGATTTCAGCCGTGCTTACAAAGCTTCTTAAAGTCAATACGCTTAGCAATGATACAAACGAAATGATCTCACGGATGCTCAATAAATAATTTGTAATGATTATTTACACGCGTCAGAAAATCATCCAGTTTTATAAAAATTCCCGTTAATCTAGATTGCAACATTTCTAAATGTTAGTTAATGACTTGGTGAGTAAAATTGGAAAAAGTAGATGCTGGACATAAACTATACATCTCCCAAACCAACAATCATACCAGGCGCAAAACATGATTGGGAGTTAGTTATTGGCATGGAAGTTCATGCGCAAGTTTCGTCAAAGTCGAAATTATTTTCAGGTGCATCCACCCAGTTTGGGAATGAACCAAATTCAAATGTGTCATTTGTTGATGCTGCGATGCCAGGGATGCTACCGGTAATCAACGAATACTGCGTCGAGCAGGCAGTTCGAACTGGCCTGGGCTTGAAAGCAAAAATAAATCTTTGGAGTGCATTTGATCGAAAAAATTATTTTTATCCCGATCTCCCTCAGGGATATCAGATTAGCCAATTATACCACCCAATCGTGGGAGAAGGTGAGGTTATTGTAAATATTGAGCCCGGGGTTGCAAGAAGAGTTAGGATCGAGCGCATTCATATGGAGCAAGACGCTGGAAAATCGATCCATGATATGGATCCGGATATGTCTTTTGTAGATCTAAATCGAACCGGAGTATGTCTGATGGAGATTGTCAGCAGACCAGACATTCGTGGCCCAGAAGAAGCAGCTGCATATGTAGGTAAACTCCGTCAAATAATGCGTTATCTGGGTACTTGCGACGGTAATATGCAAAACGGAAATTTGCGAGCAGACGTAAATGTCTCTGTATGCCGTTCCGGCACTTTTGAAAAATTCATGGAGACTGGTGATTTCAGCATTTTAGGTACGCGCTGTGAGATAAAAAATATGAACTCAATGCGCTTTATTCAACAAGCCATAGAGGTTGAAGCAAGAAGGCAAATAAAAATTTTAGAAAATGGCGGAACCATAGATCAAGAAACTCGGCTCTACGACCCTGATAAAGGTGAAACCAGATCTATGCGATCTAAAGAAGAAGCCCATGATTATCGCTATTTTCCGGATCCTGATTTACTGCCATTGGAACTGGATCAAAGCTGGGTTGACAGTATCGCCTCTGCTTTGCCAGAACTACCTGATGATAAAAAAAATCGCTTCATTTCATCGTTTGGTCTGAGTGAATACGATGCAAGCGTTTTAACAGCGGAAGTAGAAGCTGCAAAGTATTTTGAAACAGTAACAGCCGGTCGAGACGGCAAAATGGCTGCTAACTGGGTGATCAACGAACTGTTTGGACGCTTAAAAAAAGATGATCTAGACATCCGCAACTCTCCTGTAAGTCCAACACAACTTGGTGAGATAATAGATTTAATTAAAAATGGCGAGATTAATGGAAAAATTGCGAAAGAGTTGTTTGAGATTGTTTATTCTGATGGGGGGAAACCATCAGAAATAGTAAACAAACGGGGAATGAAGCAGGTCACAGACACCGGTGCCATCGAAAAAGCCGTACTAGAAATTATTAAATCAAACCCCGACCAGGTTGAAAAAGCTAAACTCAATCCGAAGTTAGTGGGGTGGTTTGTAGGCCAGGTAATGAAGGTCACAGGCGGTAAGGCAAACCCAAAAACAGTTAACGAAATTGTATTGTCGAAATTAGCTCTTCAGATTTAAGTGTTCCAATATTTATTTCACTGCAGAATTTAGACTCATACTGCTTCTGCGTGCAGGATTAGTTAGATTTTAAATCGAGGGCAAGTGCATGGATGTCATTTAGAAGTTCGTTTCCCAGAGCCTCATGTACAGCTCTATGCCTTGCAATTCGGGACATAGACTCAAAACCCTGCCAAACAATTTTTATTTGATAATGGCTTTCGCCGCCTTCAGAAAATCCCGCATGGCCTCGATGGCTCTCACTGTCATCAATGACCGTGATTTTAGAACTTTTAAATGCGGTCTCCAACGCCAGATTAATTCTGCCCATTTTATTCATTTCCAGTAATTACCTCTTCAATTTACTTTCGATTACTGTATGATTAGATGCTCGAGTCGAAAAGGTGTAATTTATGACTGAAAAGCCTGATCCATTTGGATTTGATATATCTGTTTCTTCAGCAAAGAAGAATAAACCGCGCACGAGGCGCGGAATGTCTGGTGAGAGTGAGACATCTAGAAGGCTATGTGACCATGAGGGGTGTGAAAACGCAGGGAAATTTCGCGCACCAAAAGCACCAGATGTTCTGGACGATTTTTTGTGGTTCTGCAAAGATCATGTGCGTGAGTATAATCAAAAATGGAACTTTTTTCAGAACCAAACTGAAGCCGAACTAAATGCTCAAATGTCAAAAGATAAAGTTTGGGAGCGAGAGACTAAATCATGGAGAGATCCCGAATCTAGAGCATGGGCCAGGCTTGGAATCGAAGATCCACACCAAGTCTTGGGTGAGAATGCTACAAAAAATCCTGGCCGTTCGGGAAATAATCCTGGTCACACTAGACGATTACCAGCAACAGAAAGGCGAGCAGTAGAAATACTCGAAGCAAAAGAAATCTGGTCAAAGACAGAAATTCGTAAGGCTTACAAGGCGCTGATAAAGATACTTCATCCGGATATGAATGGTGGCGATCGAAGCCAAGAAGAGCAATTACAGCAAGTAATGTGGGCATGGGACCAAATAAAGGATAGTAGAAACTTTAAATAAGTATGTTGTTATGCTTTCCTAAAAACTAAACTTATACCGTTTATGCAATGTCGCTTTCCGGTTGGCTCCGGACCGTCATCAAATATATGCCCCAGGTGTGAACCACAGTTGCTACAATGACACTCTATTCGCAGCATAAAGAACTTTCTATCTCTTCTTGTGCTAACGGCACCTTCAATTTCTTTGTAAAAACTAGGCCATCCAGTGCCTGAATCATACTTATACTTCGATAAATACAGCTTTTGATCACAACCTTTGCAGTGATAAATTCCAACTTTAGAGTTGTCATTTAAGGGAGAAGTGAAAGCGCGTTCAGTGGCTTCTTCTCTTAGAACAGCAAATTCAAATGGTGTAAGTTTTTCTTTCCATTCGTCTTTACTTAATTGAAAAGGAAATCCAGAGGCCTGATCTTTTGCTACAGAATAATTTGCGAAAATGGCTAACGTGGATAAACTTAGTTTGAGTAACATGCGTCTGTTCATAAATATTCTCTTGTCTTATTTACCTTTGGTTTTATCTGGTTCTTCAGAGATGAATTTCAACAACCGGCATTATGTTAAAATTTTAAAACAGTGATCATAAAATTAGAACATAAGAAAATATTTTCTTTGCCACTCTTGAACCGCCGCTATTATTAGTGCACCAGTGACTTTCATAAGTCGAATATGAGGAAAGCATTATGGCCGATGGCTCTAAAATCATAGAAAAAATTCCTACTGAAAATATTTCAGTTAGGGACGTTTTTGGTATCGACACCGATATGGTTGTGCAAGGATTTTCAGAACGTGCCTCTCGAGTTCCTATGGTGGATGAAACGTACAAATTTGATCCCGATACAACCTTAGCCATTTTAGCCGGCTTCACCCACAACAGAAGAGTTATGATACAGGGATATCACGGAACTGGGAAATCAACTCACATTGAGCAAGTTGCCGCAAGGTTGAACTGGCCAGCAGTGAGAGTTAATTTGGACAGTCACATTAGTAGAATAGACCTCATAGGCAAGGATGCAATCAAGCTCAAAGATGGAAAACAGGTCACAGAATTTCATGAAGGTATTTTACCTTGGGCATTGCGAAATCCAGTTGCTATTGTATTTGATGAATATGACGCTGGTCGAGCAGACGTGATGTTCGTGATACAGCGCGTTTTGGAACACGATGGAAAATTAACTTTATTAGATCAGAACGAGATTATCACTCCCCATACTAATTTCAGATTGTTTGCTACGTCAAACACCGTCGGCCTAGGCGATACCACAGGTCTTTACCATGGAACACAGCAGATAAATCAAGCTCAGATGGATCGCTGGTCTTTGGTCGCAACTCTGAATTATTTGTCAGTGGAAGTAGAAAGCGCGATAGTTCTATCTAAATCACCGAGTTACGATACTGACAAAGGCCAACGTATAGTGAAGCAAATGGTTACGGTAGCTGATCTGACAAGAACAGCATTCATGAACGGCGATTTATCAACGGTAATGAGTCCAAGGACAGTCATAAATTGGGCAGCTAATGCAGAGATTTTCAATGATGTTGGATATGCCTTTCGCTTAACATTTTTAAATAAATGCGATGAACTTGAGAGGCAAATTGTAGCCGAATTTTTTCAACGTTGTTTTGACGAGGAGTTACCAGAAAGTGCTGCGAGCGTAAGCCTGGAATAGATTTATATTATTATGGCTGATAAGTAGTTACCAATTGAAAACGAATTAGTTGATCCGACAAAGCTTAAACCTTTATTGAGTTTATTATGGTTTCAAAATCAGATAACCCTGCTGATCCATTCAAAAAAGCCTTATCTGAGGCAACAAAAGTGTTGGCTGATAACCCAGAGCTTTCTATTAATTACTCAGTCGACCCATCAGGACTTTCCGGCGATACGATTAGGCTGCCCCAAGTAAGCCGGCGCATGACGAAAGATGAAGTTCTATTGGCTCGAGGTACAGCTGATGCACTTGCTATGCACCACAAATATCATAATTCTGACTTACATTCACGATTTGCACCTGACGGACCGATGGCAAAAGAATTATATGAAGCTATGGAGACCGCGAGGTGTGAAGCTGTCGGGGCAAAAGACATGCCAGGCACGACCGGCAACATTAATGCAAAAATAGGTGTTGAAGCAAAACGTAAGGGTTTTGATAAACTAACAGACAGAGCAGATGCTCCACTCGCAGACGCTGCAGCTTATTTAATTAGATCGCTTACTACAAGTAAGGATCTTCCAACTTCAGCAAAGAACGTTATGGACTTATGGAAAGATTTCATTTTAGACCAGGCCGGAACTACTTTAGAAATCCTAACTGAAAATCTAGACAATCAGGAAGAGTTTGCAAAATTTGCCCGGCAAATAATTACTGACTTAGGTTATGGAGATCAATTGGGTGATGATCCAGAGGCCCAAGACGACGATAATGAAGACAGCCAAGATGAGGACAATGAGCAATCTGATGATCCAGAAAGCTCAGGCACAGATGAGGATAATGAAGATAATCTAGACGCAGAAGATCAACAAAGTCAGGAAGAGCAGCAGGATTCTGCACAGGCACAAATGAGTAGTGATGAAAGTGCGGATGAAGAATTTGAAGATCAAGAGTTGCCTGACGGTGAAGCCCCACTAGATCCACCTCCACCTCAACCTATTTCGGACGCAGATCCAAATTATAGAGTTTTTGACGCAAAGTATGATGAAGAGATCAAAGCTGAAGATCTTGCGGAGCAAGTTGAACTTGAGCGACTGCGAGCATATCTAGACCAGCAACTGGAACCACTGAAAGGAGCTGTAAGCCGACTTGCAAACAAACTTCAAAGGAGACTGCAAGCTCAGCAAAATCGCAGCTGGTTATTTGACCTTGAAGAAGGAATTCTTGACGCTGGTAGACTGGCCAGAGTTATCACTAATCCAACAACTTCTCTTAGTTTTAAAATGGAGAAGGATACTGAGTTTAGAGATACAGTCGTGACATTACTCTTAGATAATTCTGGATCGATGCGTGGCAGACCGATATCTATTGCTGCGATTTGTGCAGATGTGTTGGCCCGTACGTTGGAACGTTGTAATGTGAAAGTTGAGATTTTGGGATTTACAACACGCGCTTGGAAAGGAGGACAATCTCGCGAAGCTTGGTTGAATCAGGACCGCCCACAACAACCCGGCCGTTTGAATGATTTGCGTCATATCATTTACAAAGGAGCCGATGCCCCATGGCGTCGTGCAAGGTCAAATCTTGGCTTGATGATGAAGGAAGGTCTCCTAAAGGAAAATATCGATGGGGAGGCTTTAGAATGGGCACATCGACGTATGACAGCTCGCCCAGAAGCTAGAAAGATTTTAATGGTAATTTCTGACGGAGCTCCCGTCGACGATAGCACTTTATCTGTAAATCCAGCAAATTATCTTGAGAAACACTTACGTGATGTCATATCAATGGTGGAAAAAATTAAAAATGTGGAGCTCTTAGCCATTGGAATTGGTCATGACGTCACCCGTTATTACGACCGTGCTGTTACAATAACAGATGTTGAGCAACTTGCCGGTGCGATGACCGAGCAACTCGCGGCCTTATTCGATAGCGATCCAAAAGCTAGAGCCAGAGTTAACCAACTCAACAGAGGTTAATAATTTATGCAATCAGAAAAAACTTGTAAGTTTCAATCTTTCACTTCAATGGGAAACCCCAGATTAGGTCCTAAAAGGCTCGAAGCTTTACAGAACGAAATTTCCAAAAACGGACTGGACGGCTTCCTNATACCGCGTTCAGATGCTTACAGAGGAGAGTATGTATCTGAAAAAGATCAGCGTTTGAGATGGCTGACTGGGTTTGANGGGTCTGCAGGAATCTGCGTTTTAGTTAAGCAAAGGNTAGGTATTTTTGTCGATGGTCGNTATACTATTCAGGCGAAAAATCAAACTTGTCCACCAATAGAAATTATTAACTGGCCAAATATCAAAGTCACAGACTGGATAATGGAAATTACCAATAAGGGGAAAATAGGTTTTGACCCGTGGTTGCACTCAGTAGATGAAATTGAACAGTATAAACGTTCAATGGCAAATACTGAAATTACCTTACAAGCGACACAGAACCTNGTTGATATAATCTGGAAGGATCAGCCATCAGCACCAACTGAAAAGTCTTTTCCCTACGAAGACGAGTTTGCAGGAGCAACACAATCTAGCAAAAGAAAAACATTAGCCAAAGAATTGAAAATTAACGGAAATTCAGCCGCGGTAATTACACTTCCAGAAGGGATAGCCTGGTTGTTAAACATAAGGGGTGGTGATGTAGAACATTTGCCGATAGTCCAGGCTTTTTCAATTCTACATTCAAATAATGAAGTTGATATATTCGTAGATAAACGGAAAGTAGAAAATCTAAAAGAGCATTTTGGCGATGGAATTAACTTATACAATGAAAATGATTTTCTTTCCCAACTTACAACGCTAACCGGTAGTATTTGCATCGACAAATCCAGCTTGCCATTTGCTGCTTACGAAGGCCTGCTCGCTTCAAAAGCTACTTTAGACCCAAGAGGTGATATAACGGCNTTACCTAAAGCGTGTAAAAATGAGATCGAGTTAAGTAGAGCACGTGATGCCCATTTGATTGATGCAATTGCAATGTGTAAATTCCTTTGCTGGCTAAATTCACAATCAGCAGGAATATTAACAGAAATTGATATAGTAATAGAGCTAGAGTCGTTTAGATCAGCTAATCCAGAGCTATACGACATNAGCTTTGAAACAATTTGTGCAAGCGGACCAAATGCGGCCCTTCCTCATTATCGGGTAAATAATGATAGTAATCGAACAATTAAAAATGGTGAGGTCATCCTAATTGATAGTGGTGGGCAGTATAAAAGTGGCACAACTGACATTACAAGAACGACTGCCTTGGGCCAGGTTTCGAGCGAGATAAAGCAAGCATTCACGCTGGTACTTAAAGGAATGATTTCAATATCTAAGTTAAGGTTTCCCAAAGGAATGGCAGGGTGTGATTTAGATGCGTTTGCTCGAGTGTTCCTGTGGTCAGAAGGACTGGATTTTGCTCATGGCACAGGTCACGGAGTTGGACAGTTTCTTTCTGTTCATGAAGGACCACAAAGATTAAGTAGGACTTCAAATGTTCCTTTCGAAGCTGGAATGATCATATCGAATGAGCCAGGTTTCTACAAAGAGGGACATTTTGGGATTAGAATTGAAAACCTTTTGACAGTGTCAAAAGCTCCTAAATTGGAACACTCAGTTGTTGCAGAAATGTTTATTTTTGAGACTCTTAACTTTGTACCAATAGATAAAANTTTGATAGAAAAGGATCTGATGTCAACGGACGAAATTGTTTGGCTCAACGAGTATCACTCACAATGTAGGGAAAAAATCAGAGCGCATCTAGATGAAAATGAGAGAATTTGGTTGGACCATGCAACAAACAAACTTTAGTAATTTAGATCTTTCAGCGCCCATCCACTAAAGTAGCCGCNGCATTAATTGCGGCGGGCGTTATTTTATCACCNGAGATCATGCGAGCAATCTCTTCAATTTTAGCATCTCCCTGAAGCTTTGTTACTTCTGTGAGAGTATTTTTGGAGTTTATAGATTTGACCACCTGAAAATGTGCGTCACCAAGCGCAGCGACCTGAGGAGAATGCGTAACTATGAGTACCTGTGCATTTTTTGATAGTCTAACCAGCCTTCTTCCCACCGCATCAGCAGTAGCTCCACCGATCCCGCGGTCAATTTCATCAAAAATCATCGAAACAGCAGTATAGCCTTTGGTCAGACATACTTTAAGTGCAAGTAGAAAACGGCTCAGTTCACCCCCCGATGCTATTTTGCCAATTGGACCTTTCGAAGTTCCTTTATTTGTCGAAACTAAAAAAGAAACTTCATCATATCCATCAGCTGACCTTGATGCAGATACTATGTTAGTTTCGAAATGAGCATTTTCCATTTTCAGAAATGGCAATTCCGCTGTCACTAATTTGTCTAATTCAGCACCAGCAATTAGTCTAGATTTACTCAGTTTTGAAGCGGCAACGTTATATTCAAGATCAAATTCTCTAATCTTGGCTTCCAGTGAGGATAGCTTTTCAGCACTGAATGAAAATTCTTCTATTTTATTCTCTAGCTCTGCCTTAAATTGAGGTAGTTGATCCGAGGAAATTTTATGTTTCCTTGCTAAACCACGGATTTCAAATAGCCGCTCTTCAAGCATTTCAAGCTCATGCACATCAAAATCCAATGTATCAACAAGCCCCTCAATAATACCTACTGCGTCACCTAACTCAGTTGATGCACGCGACAACGAAGCTAAAGCATCGTCAAACGGTCCATCACTTTTCCCAGATGCTGTTTCAATCCATCTCATTGCGTCCAAAATTAAACCTTCAGCGCCATTCCCTCCAACAGCATTTTGAGCCTTTATGATATCATCCTTTATTTTTTCCGATGATTGCATCATCCGTCTTTTGACGTCTAATTCTTGTTCTTCTCCATCTTTTGGATCTGCTTTAGTCAGCTCATCTAATGCGTAACGTAAAAACGACTCTTCAGTCTCAAAGGCTGAGAATTTTTTTTGTTCTTCCTGATATTCATTGTTCACTTTTTTGAGTTTTCTCCAAGCTTCCTTTACAGCCTCTCGTTGGGAACTGTTGGCCGCAAACATATCAAGTAAACGAATATGTGAACGTTGATCGAGCAAACCCTTATCATCATGTTGACCATGAATTTCAATTAAAAGTGTCGATATCCGAATTAATAATTCTCTTGGCGCTCTTCGTCCATTAATCCAAGCAGTCTTCCGCCCATCAGCACTTATAACGCGCCTAATTAATAGTTCTTCTTCCCAAGGGATGTTATTTGCATCAAGAATCTCTTTTACTGCATGGTCGGTTTCGACCTGAAACCAAACACTAACTTCGCCAAAATCAGCACCTGTACGAACTATTTCTGTTTTACCCCGCCAGCCTAAAACAAATCCTAAACTATCTAAAAGAATTGATTTTCCTGCTCCAGTCTCACCAGTCAGAACATTCAATCCGTTTGTGAATATTATCTCTGCGTGATCGATAATCAAAATATTGCGTATGTCTAATCCAACAAGCATTTCATAATATCAACGAGTTAGAGCCATCGGCCTTTGAGAACCTGTCTATGAATTTTCCGAAGCCATCCTGAGCTTTTTGCAAGTGGTCTCAGATTTTCATTCTTCAATAAACTATAACTTCGTTGATACCAATCTGTAGCTTGATAATTGTGTCCAAGTATTGCTCCGGCAGATTGTGCCTCATCAACCAATCCAATAGACAAATACGCCTCCACTAGCCTATGTAACGCCTCAGCAGTATACGATGAGGTCTGATAATCCTCTAAAACTATACGAAATCTGTTTATTGCGGCGGGAAATTGCTGCCGTTTTAAATAATATCTACCTACTTCCATTTCCTTACCAGCCAAATGATCAAAAGCTAGGTCAAATTTTAATTCAGCAGGTTTGACATATTCACTGTCAGGGTAATTTTTGATTAGTATTTTAAAAGCTTCCAATGCCTTTGCAGTGACTTCTTGATCCCGGCCGATATCTTCAATCTGGTCGTAATAACTTAAAGCTATTATATACTGAGCATATGCTGAATCTTCATCAGATGGATAATATTCAATATACCTTTCAGCTGCATCCCTGGCCTCTTCATATTGCTTAGCTTTATGATTTGCAAAAGCTTGCATAATCACAGATCTTTTTGCCCACTCAGAATATGGATACAGCCTCTCGACATCAGAGAAAAAAGCTATTGCATCTATCGGTTTTGACCTAGCCATTTCAAATTCTGCTCTATCAAAAATTTGTTTTGCAGAATAATTTTCGATTTCATCTGAACCTACTTCTGCAGTTTTACTACAACCAACTAGTAGGCCTAGCACCACCAGAGCAAATCCAATCAAATAGATTAATCTATTTACAATCATGAAAGACCTTCGCCAAGTAACATCGATATTTAAGTTAATAACTTTTTTTAGATTTAAAGTACATCAGGGCAAACTAGAATATTTAAAAAAAATGTGAATTCCTCAGTAAATTGGTTTTGTATCATGCCATTTGAATAGAACTTTTATGAATAGAGTTCATCTGTTTTATCAGGTCCAAAGTCTCTTCCTTTATTCGGCCAGGCATTTTCTCATCTCTGAGACAANACAGTAANTTTGGGTTAACTTTATCTTTACGAAACCATCGTAAAGATTCGATCAATCTCATCGCTTCATCAGTATAATTAGTGGGTGGATCAACATCATTCAGAATAGCCCAAAAACCAGCCCATAGTCTNGCGACNGACCATGGATTATATCCNCCACCACTGGTTAAAAGCACTTTAGGGGCTAAAAGATTAAGCCTCGCGAGNATACTCCATAAGCAATTATTTGTGATATCCAAACGAGACAGTGGATCGTCTTTTAACATGTCNGCGCCCCCTTGAACAATCAATGCTTCTGGTTGAAAATGCTCTAGCGCAGGGAAAAACACATATTTGAATAGCGCCTCTATATCGTCGTCCTGAGAACCTTTTGACATCGGTGCATATAAATTTTTATCTGGATAATTTTCATCTATTTTACCTTGAAATGGCCATCTGTTTGCCTCATGTACTGACACTAACATGATATCTGGATCTCTAGAAAACGCAGATGCTACNCCATCGCAAAAGTGCGCATCTAGATCCACGTAGGCAATTCGACGAACTCCAAATTCTCTGAGTCTTAAGATAGCAAATACTAGATCATTCAAATAACAAAATCCATTTGCTCTATTTGCCAGGCCATGATGTAAACCACCGCCCAAATTAAAAGCCCGACCATTCAAATATGCATATTCTGCAGCCACAACTGCCCCGCCAACTGAGGTGGCTGGACGCTTATACATTCCTTTAAAAAGTGGATTTGACGGCGTCCCTAATTTATATTTGCTGGAACGATATTCATCAATTTCCTGCTTTTCATCCACTTCTAGAAGAACATTGATGTAATCGTTGGAATGAAATTTCTTCAGTAATCTTGGCTTAGCGATTGGTGCAGTCACAAATTTTTTATCGCTATACCATGACATGGCTTTAATCAAATCGAGTGTGGGCCCAACCCTTGGTATATTTAAGGGATGTTTTCCTCCATAGTGCGTGGTGCGATAGATATCTGAAGAAATGAGAACAGCGGTCATGAAGAAAGGATAGTGCTGTGGCACGAAATAAACAGCATCTTTCAAGAAAAATTCTTAGGGTTTTAGAAATTATTCAGCAGAGCTATAAGCCTC
>PAHS01000049.1 GCA_002711145.1 Marinovum sp.
GTACCCGGGGAAACCTGGTACATCATACTAAAGCTAATTGAGTAGTGTTTCGCCACTGCATAAATAAGACTGGGAGAAGAAAATGACCAAAGACTTAGCCGCATTTGCCAAAGAAAAAGACGTGAAATATTTTATGATATCGTACACCGATTTATTTGGAGGTCAGAGAGCTAAGCTAGTACCAACACAGGCCATTGCAGATATGCAAGAAGACGGTGCCGGTTTTGCAGGTTTTGCGACCTGGCTAGATTTTACACCTGCGCATCCAGACATGCTTGCAGTTCCAGATCCAAATAGTGTTATACAGCTTCCTTGGAAACCAGAAGTAGCTTGGGTCGCAGGGAATTGCGTGATGGAAGGTGAAGACGTCGCTCAAGCTCCAAGAAATGTGCTGAGACGCCTCATTGATGAGGCAGCAGCAGAAGGCATGCATGTAAAGACCGGTATTGAGGCTGAGTTTTTCTTATTGTCACCGGATGGATCGCAAATCTCTGACGAATACGATACTGCGGCTAAGCCATGCTATGATCAGCAGGCAGTCATGCGCCGTTACGACGTAATAAAAGAGATTTGTGACTACATGCTCGATTTGGGCTGGGGTCCCTATCAAAATGACCACGAGGACGCTAATGGTCAATTTGAAATGAATTGGGAATTTGATGATACCTTAGCCACTGCGGACAAACATAGTTTCTTCAAATTTATGACAAAATCTGTGGCTGAAAAACATGGTTTTCGTGCAACATTTATGCCCAAACCGGTTGAAGGATTAACTGGTAACGGATGTCATGCTCATATATCCGTTTGGGATGCTCCTGGTTCAAAAGCTAAAACAAATGTATTCGCAACGGATCCAAGTGCCGCCAGTCAAACATCAGAACTTGGGCTATCAGAAAAAGGAAGGCATTTTCTTGGCGGAATAATGAAGCATGCTTCTGCTTTAGCAGCAATCACTAACCCATCAGTTAACAGCTACAAAAGAATAAATGCTCCAAGAACTATGTCAGGAGCAACCTGGGCACCCAACTCAGTCACCTGGACTGGTAACAACAGAACTCACATGGTTCGTGTGCCAGGACCTGGCCGCTTTGAGTTAAGGTTACCAGATGGAGCAACAAATCCTTATCTATTGCAGGCAGTAATAATTGCAGCTGGCTTATCTGGTGTAAGATCAAAAGCTGATCCAGGAAAGCGTTATGATATCGATATGTATGCACAAGGCCATACTGTAAGAGGGGCTCCGAAATTACCATTAAATATGCTAGATGCACTTCGAGCTTATGATAAAGACAAAGGCCTCAAAGTTGCTATGGGTGAAGAGTTTTCAAAAGCATACTTGAAACTTAAGATGGAAGAGTGGAATTCTTTTGTGTCCCATTTTTCATCTTGGGAGAAAGAAAATACTATAGATATTTAGGGTGTGACCATCATACTGTTGAATAGCAATGATTGCTGTATTCTAGATGAATTTTTATGTTGTCTCTAACATTTGGCTTAATAGCCGCCTTATGCTGGGGCCTTCATGATTTCATTATAAGAATTCTAAGACAACCTCGGGGCATTTATGCTTCTATAGCGGCTGTACTGTTCTTCGGTTGTTTGTTCCAAACTCCAGTAATAGTACTTAATGCTGATTTTTCTAAAATGCCGCTTCTTGCGTTGTGGGTTTCGGTGTTATCTGGATCTTCTTTTGCAATTGCGGGCATAGCTTTATACAAGGCCTTTATAATTGGACCGATTAGGCTTGTTGCGCCTATTGTAGGATCATATCCTGTATTCTCCTTGATATTTTCCAGTTTAAATGGAAACCTACCAAGTCAGATACAAATAGGCGCGGTTATTTTAATAGTCTCATGCGCCGGATATGTGGCAGCCTCAAAAAAAACAGATCAAGATTTTTCTAAACAAAAATTAGCTATTTTTTGGGCTTTGGTCTCAAGCTTTTGCTTTGCCATGAGTTTTGCTCTCGGGCAGTACGCTTCTAACATAAGCAATCAATATGCACTATTACTACCAAATCGTATTTCGGCATTAATAGCTTTAATCCTAATTGCGAAGTGCCTGAAACAACCCATAATTCCAGACATGTCAGAGTGGAGAATATTTGCCCTTATGGCATTTCTAGATGCAATGGCCCATGGTTTAGTAATCAGTTCCGGTAAACTGGAAAATCCAGTATATGCGTCAATAAGCTCTTCATTATTTGGCTTGGTGACAATATTACTAGCCTCCTTTTTCCTAAAAGAGCGGGTTTCACCAAATCAATGGGTGGCTATATTCCTTGTTTTCGTTGGACTGACTGTACTAGGCTATTAGGCCGTTAACCCCTTTGGTTCATCAACTCCATTAGCCCTACATGCTGCGGTTAATGTATTGGCTAGTAGACAAGCTATTGTCATTGGCCCAACCCCGCCCGGAACAGGCGTGATGGCACCAGCGGCATCTGCGCAGCTATCATAGTCGCAGTCTCCAACAAGACGAGTACCACCTTCTGGTTTTGGGATTCGATTAATGCCAACATCAATCACGGTAGCACCTTTTTTAATCCAATCACCAGGAACCATGTTAGCTCGCCCTACAGCCGCCACTACAATATCAGCCCTCTTAACTACATTTTCTAGATCTTTAGTTCTGGAGTGCGCAATTGTTACTGTACAGCTATCTCCTAGTAAGAGCTGTGCCATTGGCTTACCAACTATATTTGATCTACCAATCACAACTGCATCTAAACCGGATAAAGTACCATGATAATCTCGCAACATCATTAAACAGCCCAAAGGAGTGCATGGAACCATTGATTTTTGGCCAGTACCAAGCATACCAACGTTAGAAATATGAAAACCATCTACGTCCTTGTGTGGAGCAACGGAGTTAATAACTAAATCTTCGTTTAGATGATTAGGAAGAGGCAATTGAACTAGTATACCATGCACATCAGGATCTTCGTTCAATTTTGAAATCAAACCAAGCAGATCAGTTTCGGAAGTGGAGGCATCTAATCGATGCTCGTAGGAATTCATTCCAGCCTCTACAGTTTGCTTACCTTTAGATCTGACATAGACTTGGCTCGCGGGATCTTCACCCACCAAAACGACAGCTAACCCAGGTTTTATACCATGATCATCTACAAGTTTTGCTACACCGTCGGCGACTTTACTACGCACTCTCGCAGAGAATTCTTTTCCATCAATCACATCAGCAGCCATGAGCTATCTTCCTTTTTAACTAAATTTATTCAGTAAGTTACACTTATGTAATCGGATCAGAATAATCCCTCTATCTGACCTGTTTCATTTAACATGATATTCTCAGATGCGGGTTTTGATGGCAAGCCAGGCATAGTCATTATTTCACCACATATAACTATAACAAAACCAGCACCTGCACTTAAGCGCACTTCCCTAATCGGTAAAGAATGACCAGTCGGTGCACCTCTAAGGTTGGGATCAGTTGTAAAGCTATATTGGGTTTTGGCCATACAAACAGGCAACTCTCCATAACCAGCTGTTTCCCATTCTTTTAGTTGGTTCCTGATTTTTGCATCCGCTAGAACCTCATCCGCACGGTAGATACGCTTTGCGATTGTTTCAATTTTATCAAAAAGAGACATTTCATCATTGTATAGAGGTGCAAAGTTTCCTGAATCTGACGCTGCTATTTCTGATACGCGCTTGGCTAGATCTATAGTCCCTTCAGAACCTTTTTCCCAGTGCTTGCACAAAATTGCCTCAGCACCCATTTCGGATACATAATCTTGCACCGCTTGTACTTCGGCGTCAGTGTCAGTCACGAAATGGTTTATAGCCACCACAACTGGAACACCAAACGATTTCACATTTTCAATATGCCTACCGAGATTTGGACAACCTTTCACGACTGCCTCCACATTTTCATCTCCCAGGTCTGACTTTGCTACCCCACCATTCATTTTCATAGCTCTGATTGTAGCAACAACAACAACAACTGAAGGGGTAAGGCCTGCCTTTCGGCATTTTATATTCATGAATTTTTCTGCCCCCAAATCTGCACCAAAACCAGCCTCTGTAACAACAAAATCCGCTATCTTTAATGCTGTTGTTGTTGCCATTACAGAATTGCATCCATGCGCAATGTTAGCAAATGGTCCTCCGTGAACAAATGCTGGGTTATTCTCAAGTGTTTGAACCAGATTTGGCTGCATAGCATCCTTTAGCAGCACAGTCATAGCACCATCTGCCTTGATATCACGACAATATATCGGGGTCTTGTCGCGCTTGTATGCAACGATAATATCTCCTAAACGTTTTTGCAGATCATCTAAGTCTGTTGCGAGACATAGTATTGCCATTACCTCAGAAGCAACGGTGATATCGAAACCAGTTTGGCGGGGAAAACCGTTGGACACACCCCCTAGGGATGTTACGATATCTCGAAGTGCTCTATCGTTCATGTCCATTACACGACGCCAAACCACTCTTCGCTCGTCAATTTCAAGGGAGTTCCCCCAGTAAATATGATTATCGATCATAGCCGATAATAAATTGTGGGCCGAGGTTATAGCATGAAAATCACCAGTAAAATGTAGGTTCATTTCTTCCATTGGAACAACTTGTGCATATCCTCCGCCAGCTGCCCCCCCTTTCATGCCAAAGCATGGTCCAAGAGAAGCCTCTCGAATGCAAATTGCGGCTTTCTTTCCAATTCTATTTAAACCGTCACCTAGACCAACAGTAGTTGTGGTTTTACCCTCGCCGGCAGGTGTTGGATTAATAGCTGTTACCAAAATCAACTTTCCGCTGTCATTTGCCTGTACAGAATTTATAAATTCCTGGCTGACCTTAGCTTTATCGTGGCCATATGGCAGCAAATGCTCTGACGGAATACCAAGCTTTGATCCAATTTCTTGAATGGGTCGTTTTTGAGCTTCTCGCGCAATTTCGATATCTGATTTGTAACTCATCTTAAATCTTCCTTTAATTAATTAGTTTGCGATACTCTCAATTTTAACAGAGATAAATTTTATTCTGAATTTTTGCCCCATCACAATACAAATATCTTCCTTGCATTCACAATTTTTTACACGACAGATCCACTGAAAAACTTCTAAGCGATATTAGACGCATCAATTTCACAGTTTTAATAGTACTATTAAGTCTAAAAATACAAGCCTGTCATTTTGAGTTTACAAATTTTTTGAATTTCATAATCACGAGGTGGAGTAGCAATCAAGAATTTGAAAGAAAGCGTAAATTTGTCCAGTTTACAGTCAGCAAAAGATAATAAGACAAGCTTTTATTTGTTCACACGCTTTAATTCATCAAAAAAAAGAAAAAGGTAACCACAAACGTAGTTACCTAAATTGAGAACAATCTGAAACTGAAGGTTTGTCTAGATTAAACAAACCCACAAGCCTTGATCATAAAGTTGGGTACAATGGATAATTTGCACACAACTCTTTAACTGCAGCTTTTACACGTTTTTCTGATACATCATTATTATCTCCACCGTGCTCTGCCAAGCCGTCTACAACTTCTATAATCCATTCACCAATTTGACGAAATTCTGCCTCGCCGAAACCCCGTGTGGTACCAGCTGGGCTTCCCAACCGAACTCCGGATGTGATTGTTGGTTTTTCATCATCAAATGGAACACCATTTTTATTACAGGTTATATTCGCTCTACCTAGTGCAGTTTCCGTGGCGTTCCCTTTCACTCCCTTAGGTCTTAAGTCAACGAGCATAACATGTGTGTCTGTACCTCCAGTCACAATGTCTAAGCCTCCGGTGATTAGAGTATCAGCTAAGGCCTGGGCATTCTTAATGACTTGTTGTTGATATAGCTTAAAATCAGGCCGGAGCGCCTCACCAAACGCCACAGCTTTTGCCGCAATCACATGCATCAACGGCCCACCTTGGATACCAGGAAAGATTGCCGAATTTGCTTTTTTTGCGATCGCCTCATCATTAGTTAGAATAATACCACCTCTTGGACCGCGCAGAGTTTTATGTGTTGTGCTTGTGGCTGCATGTACATGGGGAAAAGGAGATGGATAAACCCCTGCAGCGATCAAGCCAGCAAAGTGTGCTACGTCTGCCAGCAAATAGGCGCCGACTTCATCTGCAATTTCACGAAATTTTTTGAAATCTAGCTGTCTCGGGATTGCAGAACCACCTGCTATAATCATTTGCGGTTTATGCTCTAGGGCTAGGCGCTTTACTTCATCATAGTCTATATTAAGAGTATCTCTTCGAACGCCATATTGAACAGCGTTAAACCATTTCCCAGATTGGTTCGGTTTTGCGCCATGGGTCAAGTGTCCACCGGCGTCCAAACTCATACCGAGTATTGTATCACCAGGTTTCAATAACGCCTGAAAAACGCCTTGGTTAGCTTGGCTGCCAGAATTAGGTTGAACGTTTGCAAAGTTACAATTGAAGAGCTTACAAGCTCTTTCAATTGCAAGATTTTCAGCAATATCTACATATTCACATCCGCCATAATATCTACGGCCGGAATAACCCTCAGCATACTTGTTAGTCATTACTGAGCCCTGCGCCTCTAAAACAGCTCGAGAAACAATGTTTTCAGAAGCGATAAGTTCTATTTCTTCGCGCTGGCGGCCTAATTCTGACCTAATAGCGTTGAACAAGTCATTATCACTGCTGTCCAACTGTTCAGTAAAAAATCCATCTTGTTTGTGAAGTACATTCATTAGCGTTTCCTTACCTTTGCTTCTTAACCTGTCCAACCGAGTCCTGCTGAAATACAATTCATACTTTGCATTAGCTGTATACGGTGATCATTAATATCATTTTCTCTTACTTGCTNTAACAATTCAACTTGGGTCTTGTGNGCCCAGTCCAACTGACTTTCATTTTTTTTAATAAGCGCAACCACATTTGGAAACCTTAAACCGATCTTACGTTCAGTCAAATCCTCTATTACTTCAATGCAACAATGATATTCGTCGCTTACTTTTTCATANATTGCTTGCGCTGTTTTCTTCTCATTAACTAACCCNCTATAAAGTAGCGCTATTTCCATATTTGCCAACAATAGAGANTTTTCTATTTCATCAACAGACAATTGGAACAGNGGCAACCTACTTAACGTCTTTTTNAGCACCTTCTTTCCAGATGAACCTCTTATTTCAAAAAACTTTTTAACAGCCTCACCAAATCCATACCAGCTACTAATTAAATGCCTGTTTTGGCTCCATGCAAATACCCACGGTATTGCCCTCAAGTCGGACAAACTGGACGCACCAAAACGCCTAGCCGGTCGAGAACCAATTTTCAACAAAGATAATTCATCAACAGGGCTTGCTTCATTAAAATATGAAACGAAGTCATCATGATTAACTAGGTTCAGATATGAGAGTTGACTTAAACTTGAAAGCGCCTCCATAACGTCCTCTGCCTCCGGATCCACGGCCGAGACATTGGTAAGACCAGAATGATGCAACACAGAAGAAGAAAGAAGTTCCAACTGAGTCGCAGCAGTACCAACATTTGCATATTTCGAGGTTACGACCTCACCCTGCTCTGTAAGCCTAAGAGTGCCATTCAGTGTCCCCTTCGGTTGAGCCGCAATAGCTAGGTCAGTTGGTGCTCCACCTCTGCTTACCGAACCACCTCGACCATGAAAAAACTTTGGCTTAACGCCATTTTCGGATAGTGACCGAGCGATTGCTCTTTGCGCCTTGTCAAGTGTCCATGACGAGCAAAGAAACCCACCATCTTTGTTACTATCAGAATATCCCAGCATGATTTCCATGAAACCGTCGGCATCTTTAAGACTTCTCGCTGCAATGGGAAAATCATAAACTTGCCTCAAAATATCTGGTGCCTTATCAAGGTCCTCTATAGTCTCGAAAAGTGGAACAACCTTTAAAGATAATTTTTCTGAACCAAAGCCAGCATAACGCGCTAACAAAAGCACGGAGAAAATATCTGCTGCTGATCTAGTCATAGATAAAATAAAAGGCCCTACAGCATCTGGGTCTGGTCCATTTTGTATTTTGAAAATTAACTCAAGTAGAGAAAGTAACTCAACTGATTCATCACTTAATTCTGATTTGTCTAAAATAGGAAGGTTAGGTTCTATCAATTCAGATTTCACCTGCTGCAACCAACCCTCAGACCCAATTTCATGACATGTACCACTAATACTCCAAATATTTTCAAGTACTCTTGTAACAACCTCAGAATTTTGCCGCACATCTAACGTATGTGCACTGAAACCAAAAACAGCTGCTTGCCATCTTAGCGGTCGAACAAGCTTTTCAGAAACATTTGAAGCATCGATAGAGCACAATGCTGCCTCAATATTCTGCAAATCGGCAACAAAGTCGTTTGCATATTTATATCTACGATCATCCAAACATTGGTTCATTGCCGTAATTGCCTGACGAAAAGTTTCATTTGGATTTCTGCGTATTAAACCTTCTGGATCTTCCGATCTTGCTCTAATAATCTTGTCTAAACTGGAAAAATATCTTTGGGAAAGCGGCATAATTTTGTTAGAAATACTTAGCTGCGATGCAATGTCGGTTAAACTCTGCGAATAAACCGAGATAACCATTTCTTTTGCAGAATCGAGAGCAAACATCGTTTTCTCAGTTGTTACATTGGGATTACCATCCCGGTCTCCGCCAATCCAAGAATGAAACCGAAGGTTAAAATGATCAAACTCTTGCTTTCCAAAAACAGATTTTATGGCTTCATCATAACTTTCAAATACACGCGGTAAAGCTTCAAAAAGACTTGTCTTGTAAAATTGCAGACCCCACTCAATCTCCGCCTCTAACGATGGTCTTTCTAATCTGAGCTCTCCAGTTAACCACAGTAAGTCAATTTCCCCCTCAAGGTCTTTCTCGAGTTGCAATATTTCCTTTGGACCCCATCTAAAACTGTCAAATTTAACAAGAGTTTGATAAATGCGTCTGTGTATCTCGAGAACCGAAACACGTTTTGCCTCAGTCGGATGCGCCGTAATTGTTGGCCCGATACCGAGTTTATTTTTCTTTAAAAGCCCTAAAAAGTGAGACTTCGTATCTATATTACAATGTGATAAAACTCCCTCGAAATTGTACTGTGAAGGTTCCCCGATAGGATTGCCATTGTAACCTGAAAGCCTCGATCGCCTAATATTAAGAATTTCATCCAGAATTTGGGAAAGATGGAACCATATAGTCACGGCTTGGAACATATCGCAAAACTGATCAGGGCGGCACAAATAATTACCNGATCTTATCTCTTTGGACACCTCAGATGCTCGGTTATCCAAAACCCTAAACCATGAAGTATGCAAGCGTTTCTGAAGAACGCTTGCATATGACTTATCCTTATTAGAGTTAATCTGATCTACATCTGGTAACATTATATATCCTACGGACAAACAATAGTAAGCCTCAAGCTGCCTTTTGCATGACCTTTGCGATTGTATCACCAATTACAGCTGGGTTAGGAGCAACGGTTACACCAGCGGCCGATAGAATCTCAACTTTCTCGCTAGCACTTTCACCGAAAGCAGAGATAATGGCGCCCGCATGCCCCATAGTTCGACCTTTTGGTGCCGTCAAACCAGCCACGTATGCGACAACTGGTTTTTTTACATGATCTTTTATATAAGCGGCAGCCTCTGCTTCCTGCGGACCCCCTATTTCACCTATCATGCAAATCACGTGAGTATCGTCGTCATCTTCAAAGCGTTGTAAAATATCTTTAAAAGACGANCCGTTTATAGGGTCACCNCCTATGCCCACNGAGGTCGAGACCCCAATACCGTGTGCCTTCAGCTGTGCGGCAGCTTCGTAGCCTAAAGTGCCTGAGCGGCCNACAATACCAACGTTACCTTGGAGGTAAATGTGACCTGGCATAATTCCAAGCAAAGCCTTACCCGGACTGATTGTTCCAGCACAATTTGGGCCGGTCAAAACCATACGCTTCTCTTTTGGATACCTGTACATATAACGCTTTACCTGTATCATGTCTTGCGCCGGAATACCGTCCGTTATGCAAACGCAGTACTTTATACCTGCATCTGCAGCTTCCATTATGCTGTCAGCAGCAAAAGGTGGTGGAACAAAAACTAAACTTGCTTCGGCACCAGTAGCCTCCACAGCGTCAGCGACAGTATCGAAAACTGGTAATCCTTCCACTTCCATGCCACCTTTACCGGGAACTACTCCNCCAACTACATTAGTACCATAATTTACCATGTCAGTTGTATGAAACCGGGCCATTTTGCCTGTTATTCCNTGAACAATTACCGGCGTATTTCTATCTATTAATATACTCATTTTATTGCCCTCAAGTTNGGTTCTCTGTTGGAGTCGCTTTGCCAAGCTTCTACTGAACGCTCCGCAGCCTCCATCAATGTTGTTGCTCTGATAATTGGAAGACCAGATTTTGCCAAGATTTTTTGACCTTCTTCAACGTTAGTACCTGCTAATCTGACAATTACTGGCACATTGACCTCAACCTCTCNTAAAGCTTGCACGACACCTTCGGCTACCCAGTCACAACGGTTTATTCCAGCGAAAATATTTACAAGGACGGCCTGCACATTATCATCGGACATAACTAGTCTAAAAGCTTTAGCGACCCTTTCAGGAGTGGCGCCACCGCCGATATCAAGAAAGTTTGCGGGTTCTCCTCCAGCAAGTTTAATTGTATCCATTGTGGCCATGGCCAGACCAGCACCGTTTACGATGCAACCAATATTTCCTTCTAATCCAACATAACTTAGGCCCCTGTCTGCGGCTCGACTTTCTCTCGGGTCTTCTTGGCTTTTATCCCGCAGTTCAGAAATATGTGGATTTTTAAATAGCGCATTATCATCAAAGGTCATTTTGGCATCTAGAGCGAGAATTCGGCTATCTCCNGTAACTACCAATGGGTTTATCTCNACCATNGTAGCNTCNTGCTCTCTGAANGCTTGATAACAACCTTGCAGNGTTCTAACCATNCTTTGAGTGAGCGNCGGATCGATACCCAANTTGAANGCAATTTGTCGACATTGAAAATCTTGCAAGCCAACNGCCGGNTCNACNGTTGAGCGNACAATACTCTCCGGCTTCTCCGCAGAAATATCTTCAATATCCATCCCCCCTTCTGCTGAGGCTACGATCATTACNCGTTGAGAAGATCTATCGAGCACNAANCCAAGGTANATCTCTCTNTCAATTGGTACNCCACCTTCAACGTAAACNCGGTAAACGCCTTTACCGTTTGANTCAGTCTGGTGAGTAACTAATTTGCTTCCAAATAGATTTTCGCATGTCTCNACAATTTCAGTATCGCTGTGACANACCTTAACACCACCAGCTTTTCCTCGACCACCTGCATGCACCTGCGCCTTAACAACCCAAGTATCACCCCCTAGTTCCCGAGCACGATACGCNGCTTGTTCTGGACTGTATGCAAGAGCNCCNGGCGGCACCCCTACTCCGAACTTTGATAATATTTCTTTTGCCTGATATTCNTGGATATCCATCTAATTATCTCCAACTAAAATTTTTNAATTTNATATATTATTCTGCTGCAACCGCNCGNTCGTATGAAGTAGTCAATGNCTNNTGAACAAGGNCNTCNTCAACATTGCCNCCTAAATCACGTATTGCTTGAGCGAANCGGNTNACTATTTCGGTAACCGAGTCTCGCGTAAGTAAATTAAGTATTCCTATTCGTACTTGTACAGGCTCAGATAGAGTTGGCCAAATGCCGAAATTTTGTGCTCGGCAATGCTGAACCAGTTCCATTTCTCTACCAGCTAGGTCTTTTGGTAAATTTAAAACTATCAACGAGGTCATGTTGGATGTCACT
>PAHS01000050.1 GCA_002711145.1 Marinovum sp.
CCGCGATATTTTGCCAATTGGATTGCAAGATGTCCTACCGCCCCACTGCCACCTGAAATAAATATAGTTTTACCCTCAATTTTAGATTGCGTACAAATCAGCTGAGCTGCTGTGAGACCGGGTATACCAAGGCAAGCTCCATGTTCAAATGACATACCGGGCGGCATTTTTACGGCTTGTTCGGCTGGTAAGCAAATATATTCTGCTGCAGTTCCAAATGCACGGTTCCAACCACCATTCCAAATCCATACTCTCTCGTTACGTCTTTCTGAACTTATATTTTCACCAATCCCAACTATAATTCCTGAACCGTCTGAATGTGGGATTATTGTGTCGTAAGGTGGGCTACTGACCCCTGGACGTCCCCCTGATCGAGCTTTAGCATCAGAAGGATTTACGCCAGAAAAGTGGAGCTTCACGAGAACCTCGTTAGCTTTAGGTTCAGGTTGCTCAATGTCTGAGTAAGTAAGTACTGATAATGGAGAGCCGAACGAATTATATGTAACGGCTTTCATCTTGTTTGGTCACTTTATTCTAATTCGTTTTTCAATCTGATGACAACGTTTACGGAAGTTACTCGAGTTCCTACTGGAGCGTCTGGAAGACGCTTGATCTCTAAATCTTCCAAAGGAGCATCGGTAAGTTTTGCTTCGTCTTCCCAATAAAAGTGTGGATGATCATAGGTTTTGGTATCAAAATAAGATTTTGATCCATCTACAATTATTTCTTGGATCAATCCTGCATCACAAAAAGTTTTAAGGGTGTTATAAACTGTAGCCAGTGATACCGTGTAGCCAGTTTGTTGAACTTTCTCAAATAAGGTTTCGGCAGTAACATGCTTATCTTGACCGTCACCGACAAGAACTTCGGCGAGACATAGTCTTTGACGGGTAGGTCGTAATTTTGCCTCTTGTAGCCAGTTTGTTGCTCTTTGATTTGCAATAGAAACCATGGTTAACCTCTCCAAGTAATATGTTTATACATCTTTTTACATTTAAAGTTCAACGGTATTCTGCTTTAACTGCTTGCTAAGGCTTCATGTGATCTTGCATGCAATGCAAGTGGGATGTTAATGAATAACTTAATTATTAAGAAAGTAAGAGAAATTATGCCAACTCATCCCACTGAATTTGATAAAGAAGAATTGTTAAAATGCTCCAGAGGGGAACTATTTGGCCCAGGCAATGCACAGCTGCCAGCACCTCCTATGTTAATGATCGATAGGATTACGGAGATAAGCGAAGACAATGGGCCTGATGGAAAAGGCCATGTCGTAGCGGAGTTTGATATTACACCGGATCTCTGGTTTTTTGACTGCCACTTCCCAGAAAACCCTATCATGCCGGGCTGCCTTGGCTTAGATGCATTATGGCAATTGACAGGTTTTAACTTGGGCTGGCGAGGATGGTTGGGTAAGGGGTACGCTTTAGGCGTGGGAGAAGTCAAATTGACTGGCATGGTTCGTCCTGATAGAAAATTACTAACCTACCGGGTAAACTTCTCAAAGGCTATACAAACACGACGTCTAACAATGGGCGTTGCCAATGGACTTGTAGAAGCTGACGGGGAAGTAATATATCAAGTAACTGACATGAAAGTTGCGTTGTCAGAAAACTAAGCTAAAGGATTAAGTTATGCGTCGCGTCGTCGTTACCGGTATAGGTATAGTATCTTCGATAGGGAACAATACCAGTGAAGTTTATGAAAGCCTATTGCAGGGCAAGTCAGGGATTACAAAAAATGAAGATATGGCTTCATATGGTTTTCGTAGTCAAGTTGCAGGTAGTATCAAATTGGATGTCAGTGAGCATGTTGAGAAGCGTACTCTTCGGTTCATGGGCCCGGGGGCTGCATACGCTCACATAGCAATGGACCAAGCAATCAAGGATGCAGGTCTTACTGAAAAAGAAATATCACACACTAGAACAGGATTGGTGGCTGGTTCCGGTGGTCCGTCAACATCCGCTATGCTGACAGCACATCAAATTGTATTAAAGAATTTAAGCCCAAAGAGAATTGGTCCATTTGCGGTTCCTAAATGCATGTCATCTACAATTTCGGCCAATTTAGCCACTGCCTACAAAATAAAAGGTATCAACTATTCGATTACCTCTGCATGTTCGACATCGCTTCATTGCATGGGGAACGCAGTAGATCAAATTTTACTTAATAAGCAAGATATCATGTTCGCTGGTGGTGGAGAGGAATTGGATTGGACGTTATCGTGTTTATTTGATGCGATGGGAGCTATGTCTTCTAATTTTAACGAGACCCCGCATCGTGCATCGCGTGCTTTTGATGCAAACCGCGATGGTTTCGTTATCGCTGGTGGCGGAGGTATTGTAGTGCTTGAAGAATTGGAACATGCTAAAGCCCGCGGTGCAGACATTTACGCTGAAGTAACAGGATTTGGGGCTACGTCTGATGGGCATGATATGGTAGCACCATCGGGTGAGGGCGGTGAACGAGCGATGCGTTTAGCATTGGGTTCTTTACCAGAGGGTCGTCAAATATCATATATAAATGCACATGGAACCTCCACGCCTGTTGGCGATGTAGGAGAAGTTGAAGCAGTGCGTAGGGTTTTTNAAAACAAAAATATGCCTTTAATTAGCTCTACAAAGTCTATGACAGGTCATTCACAAGGTGCTACTGGAGCCCAAGAAGCCATTTATTGTTTACTAATGTTGAAGCATAATTTTATAGCACCATCCATTAATATTGAAGAACTGGACCCGGCTATTGAACCTGGCGAGATAGCTTGTGATTTGGTCGAAGCGGTCTCTCATGATACTGTAATGACGAATAGCTTTGGATTTGGNGGCACAAATGGGTCAATGCTCTTATCAAAATATTATGGATAATCGGACTAGGTAAAAATGATAGACCAGCTTTCAGGTAAACGTGGATTAATAATGGGTGTTGCAAATGAACGCTCAATAGCTTGGGGGATAGCAAAATCTATGTCAGATGCAGGGGCCCAGTTAGCCTTCACTTATCAAGGTGAAGCATTTGGATCGCGACTTGCGCCTTTAGCCGATTCTGTGGGGTCAAATTTATTATATGAGTTAGACGTAGCAAATGANGCCTCATTCGAAAGTACATTTAAGAGTTTATCTAATCATTGGGATTCGTTAGATTTTGTAGTNCATGCAATTGCTTATTCTGATAAAAATGAACTTACAGGTCGTTTTTTGAATACTACACGCGAGAATTTTAAAAATACCTTAGATATTTCTACCTACTCATTAATAGAAGTCGCTCGGCGTGCATACCCGTTAATGATGGNAAACGGTGGNACAATATTAACTCTTACCTACCANGGATCAAATCGTGTNACTCCGTTTTATAACGTTATGGGAGTGGCAAAGGCTTCACTTGAGGCGACNACAAGATATCTTGCAAATGATTTGGGGCCCAGTGGTATCAGAGTAAATGCAATCTCCCCAGGGCCTATGAGAACACTTGCTGGAGCCGCAATAGGTGGTGCCAGAAGAACTTTCAAACATACTGAAATAAATTCTCCCTTACGCTCAAATGCAACACTAGAAGCGGTTGGTGGGACTGCTGTTTATCTTGCCTCAGACGCCGGCGCATATACCACTGGNGAAATTATATATGTAGATGGAGGTTACCATGTTTTGGGAATGCCCCAAGCGGANAATGTGTAGCATTGGTAAGGCTAACCAATTCACTAATTTTAAATTCTCGAGATGATTGCAAGTCTAATTTTACATGATATAGCAAAATAGAAAACGCTCAATTCGAAAGATATCAAATGCAAAACGGAAAGAAGCTATTCGTAAAAACCTACGGCTGCCAAATGAACGTTTACGATACGGAACGAATGACTGAGTCACTACAAGCTGAGGGNTATATTTCCACAGATAGTGCTGAAGAAGCAGATATGATTTTACTTAATACCTGTCATATTAGAGAAAAAGCAGCAGAAAAAGTATATTCCGAGTTGGGTAGGTTTAAGCATTTAAAATCAGAAAACCCAAACTTAAAAATTGGGGTTGTCGGTTGTGTTGCACAGGCTGAAGGTGAAGAAATTATTCGTAGGCAGCCATTAGTTGATTTAGTTGTNGGGCCACAGAGTTATCATAAATTGCCTTTGTTGGAGCGCCAAATCAATAATGGTCAGAAAAAAGTTGAAATTGATTTTCCAACAGAAGACAAGTTTGATTTTCTGGCAAAAAGAACTGATNTCAGGCGAGCGCCGGCTGCATTTTTAACCATACAGGAGGGTTGTGATAAATTTTGTGCATTCTGTGTTGTTCCATACACACGCGGTGCAGAGGTATCACGTCCGGTGGAAAAAGTGGTGTCTGAAGTTTACTCTCTCGTTGATAGAGGCGTAAAAGAAATCACGCTTTTAGGTCAAAATGTGAATGCTTACCATGGAACCTATAGCGGTAATTCACAATTTACTTTAGCCCAACTAATTTGGAAGCTTGAGAATATTAGCGGTTTGGAAAGAATTCGTTATACCACGAGCCACCCTAATGACATGACAGACGATTTGATTGATGCTCACGCTAACTGCCAAAAACTTATGCCATATCTTCATTTGCCAGTACAATCTGGGTCAAATAAGATTTTAAAAAAAATGAATCGGTCTCATACCGCAGAAGCATACGTTGATTTAATTAGTCGCGTTAGAAAAGCTCGTCCAGACATACTCATTTCAGGAGATTTTATCGTTGGATTTCCAGAAGAAACTGATGATGACTTTGCGGACACTATGGAATTAATTCGTACGGTAAAATACGGACAATCGTACTCATTCAAATATTCTGTCAGGCCAGGAACACCTGCGGCGGAGCGTATGCAGGTTCCTGAGGGCAAAAAAAATATACGCTTACAGGAGTTACAAAAGCTTTTGAGTGAGCAACAAAAAACGGTTCAAGAGGATATGGTCGGTCGAACGGTAAGCGTTTTATTTGAAAAAACTGGGCGCCAAATTGGTCAGGTCGTGGGAAAATCTGATTATCTGCATGCCGTGCATGTTCCAGGTGAGGAAAATAAAGTTGGGCTTTTGGAAAATGTATTAATTACCGGAAGTAATACAAATTCATTAGAGGGAAAAATAGTATAAGTTGAATTTATTGTGATAATTTATTAGTCCACGACTTGTAATTTTGTTATTTGTGGCTAGTCCCGCAATATTAATTGTTCTAACCAAAGTCTTGCGTTTTCATCCCATGATTGCGACGATTGACATTGTTAAAGGTGAAGGAGTTCTGATTGGCCCAAAGTGTTTTGACCCAAACTGTTCATGGTAATGAAAAGCTTGAGAAATCTACCCAATTAGAATTTGCAAATAACAAACTCCTTATAGATCTCTGTGGTGAGTTCGATCGGAACTTAGCTGAGCTAGAAAATAAATTTTCGATCCAGATAGTGCGCCGAGGCAACTTGCTTGACTTAATTGGTGACAAATTCTCCGCAGAAAAAGTTGGTCTTGTACTATNAGCGTTATACCAGAGGTTAGAAAGTGGCAAGTTGGTTGAGTTTTCAGACATTGACCGTGAAATAAGATTTGTACTTCATGGTAAAAAAAGCTCAACTGATCAAATGGAAATGTTCTCTAGTGCCCATTTTGAAATAAGGACTAGAAAAAAAACAGTTGAACCTCGAACCAAAGCTCAACGTGATTTTGTTCAGTCCTTGACCGATAATGAGCTGGCATTTGGCATAGGTCCGGCTGGTACTGGTAAAACTTATCTTGCTGTAGCAGTCGGGGTTTCAAAGTTTATTGCCGGAGAGGTTGATAAAATTATACTAAGTCGACCAGCGGTGGAAGCAGGTGAAAAACTTGGATATCTGCCTGGGGATATGAAAGATAAGGTGGACCCCTATATGCAGCCGCTGTATGACGCATTAAACGACTTCTTGCCTGCAAAACAGCTGGCTAAGTTGATAGAGGAAAAAACTATTGAAATTGCTCCTCTGGCATTCATGCGTGGCAGGACGCTCGCCCACTCTTATATTGTATTAGATGAAGCTCAAAATGCCACATCAATGCAAATGAAAATGTTTTTAACTAGGTTAGGCGAAGGATCGCGTATGGTCATCACTGGGGACAGGTCTCAGATTGATTTACCCAAAGGGGCTATGTCAGGTTTGCTTGATGCTGAAAGCTTATTGTCAAAAATCTCAACGATCGGATTCAACTATTTCACGTCAAAAGATGTGGTAAGACATCCTTTAGTCGCAACAATCATTGAAGCTTATGAGAGTAGAAACACTAAGTAGGCACGAATTAGTTAATTTTATGAAACAAGTAGAGATAATATTTGAAGATGACCGATGGGCCAGTATAAACTTTGAGCACATGGTGTCTAAAGTTTTTAATCAAACTTTGGATCAGCTTGGATATTCAAAAAGCGATTATTTCGTTTCAGTTTTAGCATGTAATGACAAAAAAATGAGGAAGTTAAATCTTACTTTCCGCAACAAAGACGCTTCCACTAATGTTCTGTCTTGGCCGTCGAGAGATCGGCTGTCTTCTACAGAGGGCGGCAATCCAAAACCGCTAGAGCAAAAAGTGGATGCTGAACTGGGTGATATAGCTTTGGCATATGAAACTTGTAGAGAAGAAGCCACGCAATCCAAAACAAATTTTACATTCCATGTACAACATTTGATAGTTCATGGTATTCTTCATCTATTGGGTTATGACCATGCTAGTGACTCGGATGCAACGCTCATGGAGGATTTAGAACGTCAAATACTTGGCAACTTGGGTGTAAATGCCCATACTCAACTATAGGCAAAATTGTCTAGAGCTTTTGGATAGTAAAATGGAAGATAACGACGGATCATCTAACGCAGCGCAAAGCGCGCCTACAAAAAATACCGTGAAAAACTTTAATCTTAGTGAAAAATTTTTGAGGCTATTTAATCGAAATAAACCTAAAAATAGTGTAAAAACCAACGATGAAGCACAAGAAAGTAAAGTCTCAACAGACTCGCATGGCATGTTTAATTTGCGACGGCTCTGTGTTGAAGACGTTGCCATTCCTAAGGCCGAAATTGTATCTGTCAGTGCGGATATAAAAAAGTCTGAACTTGTCACCGTTTTTAGAGAAAGTGGGTTAACTAGACTTCCTGTCTATGAGGGAACTTTAGATAACCCAATTGGAATGGTCCATCTTAAAGATTTTACGTTAAAATATGCTTTTACTCGGAAAAACACTCTTAAAATAAAAGATATTCTTCGACCTCTTCTCTATGTTCCAGCTTCAATGACCATAGGTATTCTTTTGACAAAAATGCAGTCGGATAGGCGTCATTTGGCTCTTGTAATTGATGAGTATGGTGGCGTGGATGGCCTTGTTACAATTGAAGATTTAATTGAACAAGTAATTGGTGAAATTGAGGATGAGCACGATATCGATGAAGGGCAAATGTGGACTTGGGAAAGCGACAATACGATAGTTGCTTTAGCTCGAGCTTCTCTCGATGAACTAGGCTCTGAGCTTTCTATAGATTTTGAGCAAGGTCCAGGGATAGATGCCGAGGAAGTTGACTCTCTTGGAGGGTTGGTTTTTGTTCTTGCGGGCAGAGTGCCGGTTAGAGGAGAGGTAGTTCAACACCCTCAAGGGCTCGAATTTGAAATTATCGATGCTGATCCAAGACGTATTAAGCGTGTTAGGCTGCGTCTAAAGCCTTCGGTTGAAGCAGCCGAATAGGATGATAGTTTGATCTCTGAAAACTTGGGTTACTTTAGACCTATGGCTTTAGGAGTGCTGTTAGCCTTAGGTCATGCCCCTTTCAACATGTGGTTCCTAAGTTTTGTCGCTATTTGTTTGTGCATTTTGCAGATTGAGAAACAAAAAGAACGATTGGGCATTGCGTTATACATAATGTTTTTTGGAATAGGGTATTTCATCGTCACTTTAAATTGGATAGTTGAGCCTTTTTTTGTCGATTTTCTTTTACATGCTTGGATAGCTCCATTTGCTATTTTTTCTATTTCCATAGCAATGTCTTTGTTTTGGTTTGTTCTTAGTTATGTTTTTGCGCCAATGGGGGCAAGGTGGGCGCTAGTGCTCGGCATTGCGATAGCGGAGTATTTCAGATCTTTTGTCTTCACAGGTTTNCCGTGGGGTACGATAGCATCATTATTCGTGAGTTCCCCGTTTGCTCAGTTACTATCGCTTGTTGGCCCTTTCGGCTTTGGATTATTAGTTTTTGCAATCGTGATGTTTTTAGTTTCCTCACTGGAGAGTAGAAAAATCGTATCAACTTTCTTAGGACTATTTATTCTGTCCTCAATGTTTTTTTGGGGATTGCAACGGCAAAACCTTGAAATTGAATTCACTGATAAAACTATTTTACTTGTTCAGCCAAATGCGCCTCAGAGTGAGAAATGGAATGAGGANTTAGCACCAGTTTTTTTCAATCGAATGATAAAATCCACAGCAGAAGCGAACAAAGTAAGCTTAATAGTTTGGCCAGAAAGTGCTATTTATTATCCGCTTAATTTTGCAGATGAATTGGTAAAGGAAATAAGCAAGGCCTCGTCAGGAATNCCTGTAGCATTTGGAGCGCTTCGCTTTGATGAAAATAAAAAGTTACTTAATTCGTTAATATTACACAAGAGGGACGAGAAACAGCAGATATATGATAAGTCAATTCTTGTGCCATTTGGTGAGTATTTACCATTATCATATTTTCTGAGTAATTTAGGTNTAAGCTCTATGGTNAATTCATACGGCGCTGGNTTCANCNCAGGTCATGGNGCAGATCTNATCGAAGTTGACAGNGACTTTTATTTTCAACCTTTGATATGCTATGAAGCTATTTTCCCCAGTATTTTACGGGCAACATCAAGTCGCCCTGATCTTGTACTTCAAATTACGAATGATGCATGGTTCGGTCGTTTTTCTGGTCCATANCAGCACCTTCAAATATTGAAGATGAGAGCTATAGAGACTGGAGTGCCGGTCGCAAGATCAGCCAATACTGGTATTTCTGCAGTTATTTCTGCAAATGGGAAAATAATTGAAAGTTTACCTTTGGGAACCCAAGGTTCCTTAGAATTAAATATCCCAAAGGCGCTCAATNCTACAGTATATTATAATTGGGGTGAAAACATTTTTTTTATTATGTTTTTATCTCTAATGCTTTTNGGCATAATAGTTAAAAGACACTATTGACCAAGACGTTTTAAACGATTAGGCAAAGTANTACACGCAACGGCTTCCTGACGCGTGAGATCAAACTATTGGAGCAAAAATCTTGTCTCGTAAATCTTATATTTTTACTTCAGAATCTGTATCTGAAGGGCACCCAGATAAAGTCTGNGATAGNATATCTGATGCTGTTTTAGACGCCTTCATTGCATTAGANCCAGANGCTCGAGTAGCNTGTGAAACTTTTGCAACTACTAACAGAGTTGTAGTTGGTGGAGAGGTTGGTCTTTCTGATAAAAAGTNNTTGTCTAAGCAAATGGGCANAATTGATGACATTGTCAGAGCTTGTATCAAAGANATTGGATATGAGCAGAAAAAATTTCATCATGAAACTGTTGAAATAACAAATTTGCTTCACGAACAATCTGCGCATATTGCGCAAGGTGTAAATGCTGACGGTGAAAAAGAAGAGGGTGCAGGCGATCAAGGGATAATGTTTGGTTACGCGACGGATGAAACACCCGATTTAATGCCTGCACCAATACAATATAGCCATGCAGTTTTGAGACGATTGGCCGAGGTAAGGAAGTCAGGTGCTGAACCTAGTCTTGGTCCAGATGCNAAATCACAGCTNTCAGTTCGTTATGAAAATGGCTTCCCTGTCGGAATAACTTCTATAGTTTTGTCTACACAACACTTAGATGCATCACTGTCCTCGGAGGATATTCGTGCCATAGTTGAACCATATATACTAGAAACGTTGCCGACCGGTTGGGTTGATAGCTCTACGTCATGGCATGTAAATCCAACTGGNAAATTTGTAATTGGGGGCCCAGATGGCGATGCTGGTTTAACGGGTAGAAAAATAATAGTTGATACTTATGGTGGCGCTGCTCCGCATGGTGGTGGCGCTTTTTCCGGTAAAGATCCAACGAAAGTNGACCGATCTGCTGCTTATGCAGCGAGATATTTGGCCAAGAATGTAGTCGCAGCTGGCCTAGCAAGAAAGTGTACAATTCAACTAAGTTACGCAATTGGAGTTTCTCATCCACTTTCTATTTATGTTGATACCTTTGAAAGTGGAGGTGTCGACGATAAAGAAATTGAAAATGCTATAGCTCGGTCCATGGATCTCACTCCCAGGGGAATTCGAACTCACCTGGGGCTAAATAAGCCAATATATCAAAGGACAGCGGCTTATGGGCACTTTGGCAGGCCGCATGAAAAAGATGGTGGTTTTAGCTGGGAGCGTACGGATCTTATTTCAGAGTTACAAAGAAATCTATCCTAGTTTTGTGTGTAAATTTATCCATGAGTGCTTTATTTATTAGAATTATCAGCGTAGGGCTTTTGCCATAAATTAAATGATAGAAAATACAATAAGCAATCCCAAGAATTTCAGGAATTTCTATGGGAGGTTAAAAGGAAAAGGTCTTCGCAGGTTACAACAAGAAATTTTGAATAACCAACTAAACAAGTTGTCAATACCGGCTATTAGTCAAGACTCTAATCCCGATCGGAAGCAAATAGAAATATCTGATCTCTTTCCCGATTTAATATCAATTAATCTTGAGATTGGATTTGGAGGGGGCGAGCACCTCGTTCATCAGGCTAGACGTAATCCAAATATTGGTTTCATCGGTTGCGAACCATATATAAATGGGGTTGCTATGCTAGCTGGAAAACTATCACAGCTAGATTTGAAAAATGTGCGCATTTATCCTGGTGATGTTAGAGATTTATTTGATGTCTTACCAAATGACTCGATTGGAAATGTATTTTTACTATATCCCGATCCTTGGCCAAAAAAACGCCATCATAGAAGAAGATTTGTGACCAGCGAGTATTTAATTGAATTAAATCGGGTCATGAAAACTGGTGCTATATTAAGGATAGCTACCGATATTCCCGATTACGTTCGGCAATCTCTTCAAGAATTGATGAAACATAACTTCTCTTGGATGGCCTTAGACGCTCGAGATTGGAGAGAGTGTTGGAGTGATTGGATTTCGACTCGATATGAAAAAAAAGCTCTATTAGAGGGGCGTAAGCCATATTATTTAACATTTGAAAAGCGAGAGTCCTAGACCTTGATCAAAGTCTAGTTTATCGAGGCACAAACAAAGGTATTACAAATGTCTTTAAATCCTAAACCAACTGTGATGCGTGCTTTGAGCTCTAGCTCTCTCAAGGGGGTTGTTTCAATTCCTGGCGATAAGTCCATATCGCACCGTTCCCTTATTTTAGGCGCATTGGCTATAGGGCAAACCAGAATTACGGGCTTATTGGAGGGTCAAGACGTTCTTGATACTGCAAAGGCTATGGTTGCATTTGGTGCCGTGGTTGAAAAAAATGATCAAAGTGAATGGCTCGTGGATGGTGTGGGTGTGGGAGGTTTTGCGGAACCGTCAACTGTAGTTGATTGTGGTAACTCGGGAACAGGAGTAAGATTAATAATTGGAGCAATGTCGACAACTCCCATCAATGCAACATTTACTGGTGATCATAGTTTGAACAGTCGCCCAATGGAACGTGTGACTAATCCACTGAGCAAATTTGGGGTAACGACATTTGGACGAAGTAAAGGTCGATTGCCAATGACGGTAATTGGAGCCAGGTCACCTATCCCGGTCAAATACGACGTGCCTGTACCATCGGCTCAAGTAAAATCTGCTTTACTGCTAGCTGCTTTGAATGCACCTGGTGAAACTATTATCACTGAAAAAGAGATCACTCGTGACCACACCGAGAGAATGCTGAGTTCGTTTGGAGCAGACATATCAGTTGAAAATATCTCAAATCGCCGATCGATCAAACTTTGTGGACATTCAGAATTAAATGGTCAGAATATTTGTGTTCCAAGCGATCCATCAAGTGCAGCTTTCCCAATTTGTGCAGCTATTATAGTTGAGGGATCAGATATATTTGTTCCGAATATTACACTAAACGAGACAAGAGCTGGATTGTATAAAACGTTGATTGAAATGGGTGCTAATTTAAGCTTTGAAAATGAAAGAGAAGAAAGTGGAGAGCCTGTTGCTGACATTCGAGCCTGTTTCTCTCCCGATCTGAAAGGTGTTGAAGTGCCGCCAGAGCGTGCTGCCTCGATGATCGATGAGTACCCAATTCTTTCTGTCGTTGCCGCAAATGCAACGGGAAAGACGATCATGAGAGGCGTCAAGGAACTTCGCGTTAAAGAAAGCGATAGAATTGACGTAATGGCAAAAGGTTTGCGTGCTAATGGAGTATTTGTGGATGAAGGCGAAGATTGGTGGGTAGTAAAAGGTAATGGAATGGGATCTGTAAAAGGTGGTTCTATTTGTCAAACATTTTTAGATCATCGCATCGCGATGTCTTTTTTAGTATTAGGTTTATCATCGCAAAACTACGTCGAAATAGACGATTGTTTGCCAATTAAAACGTCTTTTCCAAATTTTATTGAGCTTATGCTTGAAATTGGAGCAAATATGGAAGTGCGAGATCTATAGCTTTGACTTCTTTTGGCTTAATTATAGCAATTGATGGTACAGCGGCCTCAGGTAAGGGTACAATTTCAAGGAAAATTGCCCACAATTATTGTGTACCACACCTTGATACCGGACTGCTTTATAGACTGGTTGGTTACCACGTTCTTCAGGGCATTGATCCAATTGATGCTGCAAATCAGTTAAATGTTAAGCAAGCAGAAGTCTTTGATCTAAAAACACTGCAAGTGTCAAATGCTGCTTCCGAAGTCGCTAAAAACCCCTCAGTTAGAGCTAAATTACTTGAATTTCAGAGGCGTTTTGCTTCAAAGCCGGGTGGAGCAGTATTAGACGGTCGGGATATTGGGACAGTAATTTGTCCTAATGCAGACTTAAAGTTTTACATAACTGCTTGCTCAGAGGTCAGAGCACAAAGAAGACACTCGGAATTGCTCGTTCTTGGACACAAAATTTCTTATGAAAGTGTACTGAGAGAAATTCAAGAACGAGATGAGAGAGACACAAATCGTGAACAGTCACCGCTATTACCAGCCGAAGATGCTAATAAAATTGATACCTCTGATATGAATATTGGAGAAGTTTATGACTTAGTTTGTCTAATTATTGAAGCAAAATTGGAGAAGTGAAGTTTATTCTGTAAAGTGATGATTATTACCGGGACAGTTAGCCCTTGATTTACTTATAATTAGCATGTAAACCGCGCCAGTCTTGCGCAGAAAAAACCACGAAATTCAATGTTGGTTGTTTGATGTTATAATTCGCCAGACGAAAGAAATTAAAGACCGGTGGAACCAACCATCTGGCCAGAAAATATTTGATAAAGGATATAGAGACTAGATGGCTCAAAATGCAACTATGGCAGAATTTGAAGCACTGCTAAATGAAAGCTTCAAGATTGATACCCCCCAAGAAGGTTCCGTTGTTAAAGGTAAAGTAATAGCTATAGAGGCTGGCTTTGCAATAGTTGACGTAGGTTACAAAATGGAGGGCAGGGTAGAGTTAAAAGAGTTTGCCAACCCTGGTGAAGCGCCTGAAGTTGCAGTTGGCGATGAAGTGGAAGTTTTCTTACGTCAGGTAGAAAATGCTAAAGGTGAAGCAGTCATTTCTAGGGAAATGGCTCGTAGAGAAGAAGCATGGGATAGACTTGAAAAGGCTTATGCAGATGATGCGAGAGTTGATGGGGCCATTTTTGGGCGAGTGAAAGGTGGATTTACAGTGGACTTAGGTGGAGCGGTAGCCTTCCTTCCAGGTTCTCAGGTTGATGTTCGCCCAGTCCGCGATGCAGGTCCTCTTATGGGGCTAAAGCAACCTTTCCAGATTTTGAAAATGGACCGTCGTAGAGGTAATATAGTTGTATCTCGACGTGCTATATTGGAAGAAAGTCGTGCAGAACAAAGAGCAGAAGTTATCGGAAACTTGGCTGAAGGTGATGACGTAGAAGGTGTGGTCAAAAACATCACCGAATATGGTGCGTTTGTGGACTTAGGAGGTGTAGACGGGCTTCTTCATGTTACGGATATGGCTTGGCGTAGAATTAATCATCCGTCTGAGATCTTAACTATCGGTGAGTCAATAAAGGTACAGGTTATCAAGATTAATAAGGAAACTCATAGAATTTCTCTAGGAATGAAACAACTAGAAGAAGATCCATGGGAATTAGTAGCTGGTAAATATCCTTTGGAATCCCTGCATAAAGGGGTAGTAACCAATATAACAGATTATGGAGCTTTCGTTGAGCTTGAAGCTGGCGTAGAGGGTTTAGTACATGTTTCAGAAATGTCATGGACTAAAAAGAATGTTCATCCAGGTAAAATCGTATCTACGAGCCAGGAAGTTGACGTAATGGTCCTTGAGATAGATGGCGTAAAGCGTAGAGTGTCTTTAGGCATTAAACAGTGTCAGAGAAACCCTTGGGAAGTATTTGCAGAGAACCACCCTGTAAATACCGAAGTAGAGGGTGAAGTAAAGAATATAACCGAGTTTGGGCTTTTCATAGGTCTAGATGGTGAGATTGATGGAATGGTTCATTTAAGTGATATTTCTTGGGATGAGCGCGGTGAAGATGTAATTCAAAACTTCCGTAAAGGTGATATGGTAAAAGCCGCAGTTACTGAAATCGACGTTGAGAAAGAACGGATTTCATTGTCGATAAAAGCCTTAGGTGGAGATAAATTTTCTCAAGCCACAGATAAGGTTAAGCGTGGCTCAATAGTAACGGTAGAGGTCACTTCAATTGAAGATGGTGGTATAGAAGTAGAATACGAGGGGATGAAATCGTTTATTCGTCGATCAGATCTAAGTCGTGATCGTGCTGAACAGCGGCCAGACAGATTTAATGTTGGAGATAAGGTTGATGTTCGCGTAACTAGTGTAGATAGCAAGACTAGGAAACTGGGTCTTTCTGTAAAGGCTCGTGAAATAGCTGAAGAGAAAGAAGCTGTTGAGCAATACGGTTCATCCGATAGTGGAGCTTCGCTAGGTGATATTTTAGGCGCTGCACTTAAAGGTGACGAAGAATAATATAAAAAATAGTGTAAAGTGATTTGCCCCGCACCCTTGGTGTGGGGTTAAATTTTTGATTCGTTTCGTCCTCAAATTGCATTTTAATCAAGGCGATAAGAGTTCTAACAATCATGAAATCAGAAAAATACTTCTGTTTACAATAGTATTTCGTTAAAAAATAATGCTTTAGGTGGATAAATGATTTTAATTTTGCGGGAGTGGTGATTATAGTTAATATGCCATTATCATAAATGCCAGGGAGATAAACCGATGATCCGATCGGAATTAATTCAGAAAATCGCCGATGAAAACCCAAATCTTTTTCAACGTGATGTAGAAAGAATCGTTAATACCATATTTGAGGAGATTACGGATGCACTCGCTAATGGTGATAGAGTCGAACTAAGAGGTTTTGGCGCTTTTTCAGTAAAAACGCGAGATGCTAGAGTTGGGCGTAACCCGAGAACTGGGGAGGCTGTCAGCGTAGATAAGAAAAAGGTTCCGTTTTTTAAAACAGGAAAACTTTTGCGTGACAGGCTAAATGGGAAGGCTTAATATTTGACGCGTTATATCCGAGTTATTTTTTTAACTTGTCTTTCGATTATAATTTTGACCTTAGCGGTCGCAAACAGAGAACTTGTGGATATCAGAATACTACCCAGTGAACTGGAGGGTTTTTTGGGTGATGGTATGATATTTTCAATTCCAATTTTTGTTTTGTTTCTCTGCGGTGTAATTTTTGGCCTATTCGTAGGATTCGTTTGGGAATGGATCAGGGAGATGAAACATAGATCGGCCTCAAGTAGAAAATCTAAAGAGCTTGCTAAAGTAGAAAACGANTTGANTCAGTTNAAGCGTNANNGCGGGCAGNACGANGATGAGGTTNTNTNGCTNCTNAANAATAAAGCAAANNCATGACTCTCAATTTGAAAAAAATNNATCCNATTGNTGTAAAATTTTGNGGCCTNACTTCTNTNAAAGATATAAATTTGGCAGCTTCCATGGGTGCNAGATACGCAGGCTTTGTATTTTTNGAAAANTCNCCTCGNTCTCTGACCTTTGANATGGGNCGNAAACTGGCANTGGAGGCGCCAATTGGATTGGCTAANGTAGCTTTNGTAGTGNANNCTNAATTTTCNTATTTGGATGNACTTATAAGNCAGGTTCCAATAGATATGATCCANTTACATGGTTCCGAAAGNCCNAAGATNGTGCANGATNTNAGANAACGATATGGCCTNCCAGTTATGAAGGCTATCGGTNTTTCTTCTGAAANTGACTTAAAAAAAGTAAAATCATANTGTGANGTTTGTGATCAAATNNTATTTGATGCAAAACCNTCAAGTAANGACGCGTTGCCTGGAGGAAATGGATTNCAATTNGATTGGTCAGTTCTNGCAAATAAAAAGTGGTCAAAGCCTTGGATGTTAGCNGGAGGATTAAATGCNNNCAATGTNGAAAAGGCTGTGANAGTNACCAATGCGAGGCAGCTTGATTTATCAAGNAGTATAGAGCTNAGCCCTGGGATTAAAGACCCGGANAAGATAAAGNATTTCATGCAGGCTTTNGANNANTGTAATTTNGAAAAGAATTTAGATAAAATCNCTTGAACTTGGCTNTAACTAATATAACAACNTAATGTNTTAATATNANAATTTCTAATGGGAGCTCGATTTTAGTGGCNAATGATCTTTTTAACAGTTTTATGACTGGNCCCGANGAAAAAGGTAGATTNGGGNAGTTTGGTGGACGNTTTGTTTCGGAAACCTTGATGCCANTNATATTAGAATTGGAGGATCAGTATGAAAAAGCNAAGCTAGATCCAGAATTCTGGGACGAAATGGATGATCTNTGGAAGCATTACGTCGGTAGGCCCAGCCCTTTATACTTNGCAGAGCGTTTAACGGAAAAGTTGGGTGGAGCAAAAATTTATCTTAAAAGGGATGAATTAAATCATACAGGTGCCCATAAGATTAATAATGTTCTTGGCCAAATTATATTGGCTAGGAGAATGGGGAAAACCCGAATTATAGCTGAAACAGGGGCTGGCCAGCATGGCGTTGCCACCGCCACAGTCTGCGCAAAATTTGGTTTAAAATGTATCGTTTACATGGGGTCGCATGACGTAGAACGTCAGGCTCCAAATGTATTCCGTATGAAATTACTTGGGGCCGAGGTTATTCCAGTTACCTCGGGAAGAGGCACCCTGAAGGACGCTATGAATGACGCTCTGAGGGATTGGGTTACAAACGTGAATGATACTTTCTACTGTATTGGCACAGTCGCCGGTCCCCATCCTTACCCTGCTATGGTAAGAGACTTCCAATCAATTATTGGCAAAGAGGCNAAAGATCAAATGATGGAGGCAGAAGGCCGACTACCTAACACGTTAATTGCAGCAATCGGGGGTGGGTCTAATGCTATGGGTTTATTTTATCCATTCCTTGATGANAAAGATGTGGAGATAATTGGCGTTGAGGCAGGNGGNAAAGGNGTAAATANCCGNATGGAGCATTGTGCTTCCTTAACAGGTGGACGGCCTGGNGTATTACACGGCAACAGAACATATCTGCTACAAGATAATGACGGTCAGATATTAGAAGGTTTCTCTATTTCAGCAGGTTTAGACTATCCTGGAATAGGCCCTGAGCATGCCTGGCTGCATGAAATTGGAAGGGCAAAGTATGTTTCGATAACGGATAAGGAAGCATTAAGCGCTTTTGAACTGTGTTGTACAGCCGAAGGAATTATACCAGCTTTAGAGCCGTCTCACGCGCTTGCTCACGTGGAAAAAATTGCNCCTAAGTTGCCGAAAGACCATATTATTTGCATGAACATGTGCGGTAGAGGCGATAAGGATATTTTTACGGTTGCGAGACATCTTGGATTTGACATGTCAGGGCCAGAGGGTCGCAATTTAGAATAAGCGCTGCAAGCTTTTAATTTTTTATCGTCGCATATTTCATTTCAATCGGATTCTAAAGTTCTTCCAATCTTTTTAAAGCCTTGGTAACTTGTGATTGTTCTTCTTTTCTCTTTACAACGTTATCCCGTGTTTCATTCACCACTTCTGGTGGGGCACTATTAACAAATTTGGGGTTATTCAGCCTACCTTCCATTGAATTGATTTCTTTCGTTAGTTTTTCTTCAGCCTTTACCAGTCGGCTTTTCTCAGCTTCGATGTCAATGACATCTGCTAATGGAAGGCCAAATATTGCCCCGGACGCACTCACTGATACAGTCCCTTTAGGAAAATTATTAATTCTCTNTGCATCACTTATACGTGCCAACTTCATAATCATGATTGAATTACGCTCAAAGGTTTTTTGTGCGCCTACAGTCATTTCTTGATAAATCAAGGGAATCTTTAAACCAGCAGGTACGTGCATCTGCTGCCTGGCGCTACGGATATTTTCTATAAGAGAAATGACCCAATTCATCTCNTGATCCGCTTCAGGTTCAACCAGATCGGTTGTAGGATAATTTGGCCAATTCTGATGAACTAATAAACTGCTTCGTTTGCCAAGTGAGCCCCAAAGTTCTTCGGTAATAAATGGCATTATAGGATGCAGTAATATTAAGCNCTGATCAATTACCCAACCCATGGTTTCTTGAGTTTCAGTAATTACATTTTTATTTGATGAACTAAATAGTGGTTTTGACAACTCTACATACCAGTCGCAAACTTTTCCCCAAATGAAGGCATAGAGTGAGTTAGCAGCGTCATTAAAGCGGAAATTTTCAAATGAAATTTGGACTTCATTCAATACTTTAGAGGTTTCCCCCATTATCCATTTATTTAAATTTTCTTTGGGATTAGGTAAATTACCTGTGCTTGGCTGAGCTCCATTCATTTCCGCATAACGGGCGGCATTCCATAATTTTGTTCCAAAATTTCGATATCCCACTATACGTTGCATATCTAATTTAAGCACACCTCCGATAGAGGCCATTGCCGCATTCGTAAAACGCAGAGCATCTGCACCGTACTCATCAATTATATCTAAGGGATCAACTACATTACCTGTTGATTTAGACATTTTTTTGCCTTTTGCATCTCTGACAAGCCCATGCAAATATACCGTTGAAAATGGGATTTTATCCACAACTGCGAGCTGCATCATCATCATTCTAGCAACCCAAAAGAAAAGAATATCCTGGCCTGTGATTAAAGTGCTTGTTGGAAAGTACTCGTCCAACGCTGGTGTTTTTTCTGGCCACCCAAGAGTTCCTATCGGCCAAAGGCCAGAGGAAAACCAGGTATCTAATACATCTGGATCTTGCGTAAGTCTAACCCCATTACCAGCCAATTCTTGCGCACTTTGTAGGTTTTCTGCACAATACTGATCTCCGTTTTCGTCAAACCACACCGGAATTTGATGTCCCCACCAGAGCTGTCGGGATATGCACCAAGGCTCAATGTTTTTAAGCCAATGATAATATGTTTTTTCCTCACTATCAGGAATTAATTTTACTTTTCCTGATTTAACAGCATCTAAAGCTGGTCCGACTATTTTTGATGTATCAACGAACCATTGATCGGTAAGCATGGGCTCGATGACAACTTTAGAACGATCACCAAAGGGTTGCATTACTGGCTTTTCTTCAACAAATGGGATTTCTTCGTTTTTCTCCCCATCTTGGCTTTTTTTAATAGTTTTTACTGCAAGGCCTTGATGTGTAATATGTTCAACAATTAGTTTGCGTGCTTCAAACCGATCTAAGCCGCGAAATTCTTCTGGAACGAGGTTTAAAGTATCGATTTCTGCCTCAGTAAACTCTCCACAGCTTGAAAAATTTTGTGCCAGTGACGCAGCCTCGCTGTATGGAAGTCCGTCGTCTCGCATTCGACCTTTTGTATCCATTAGTCTATAGAGTGGAATACTATTTCTCTTGGCTACCTGATAGTCGTTAAAATCGTGAGCGCCAGTAATTTTTACTGCACCAGAACCAAAATCTGGGTCAGGGTATTCATCAGAAATAATTGGAATCCACCGCCGATCTTTTTTAGGTCCAACCGGAATTTCACAATATTTTCCGATAATTGAAGAATATCTTTGATCCTTAGGATTTACTGCGATGGCGCCATCACCTAACATGGTTTCCGGTCTGGTTGTAGCGATAGAAATATAGTCGCGTGTTTCTTCCTTCATAATATTACCGTCAACATCACGCTCGATATGAAGGTAAGTTTCATCATTTTGAAGCGGGTATTTGAAATGCCACATTTTTCCCGCAGTCTCAATGTTTTCTACTTCTAAGTCAGAAATAGCTGTTTCGAAATGTGGGTCCCAGTTTACGAGCCTCTTGCCGCGGTAGATAAGCCCTTTATTATACATTTCGATAAAGACTTTTATTACTGCATCATGAAAATTTCCGCCATCTGCGGCTGGTGATCCTGGAGCACCCGACATCGTAAAGGCTGTGCGTTCCCAATCACAGCTTGCACCAAGTCTCTTAAGCTGGTTAATAATTGTATCGCCGGACTGTTTTTTCCACTTCCAAACATTTTTTAGGAATTCGTCTCTACCCATTTCTTGACGAGATTTATTATTGGGATTTTTTGCAAGCTCACGTTCTACGACCATTTGCGTTGCTATGCCCGCATGGTCTGTCCCGGGCTGCCAAAGAGTGTTATAACCCTGCATACGCTTCCACCGAATTAGTATATCTTGAAGGGTATTGTTGAATGCGTGCCCAATATGAAGAACTCCGGTTACATTGGGTGGAGGGATCATTATAGAATATGCCTCCTCTCTTGATGCATTTGCGCCTGCTCTAAAGGAGTTTTCTTTTTCCCATTTCTCGTAGATTCTTTTTTCTGCTGATTTAGCGTCGAAGGTCTTTTCCAGTGCCATATATTTCTCGCGGTTTACTCGATTTATTTGCAATTACCTTTTCTAGAGTGAAATTAAAAGGCACAAGACAATAATATCTTATCAAAATTAAGTTCCAAAATTAGCAAGAATAATTAACTATTTTTTACAAAAATTATCTATACATTTTCTATAATCACTGCAATGCCTTGGCCGCCACCAATGCACATTGTAGCTAACCCATACTTTCCATTTTGACGCTTTAATTCGTAAACTAATTTGGTCAAAATTATTGCTCCAGACGCTCCTACCGGGTGTCCTAGAGCTATTGCCCCACCATTTGGATTAGTTTTGGCTGGATCAAAATTTAATTCTCCTGCAACAGCGCAAGCCTGAGCAGCAAATGCTTCATTTGACTCGATACAGTCAATTTGTGAAATATTTAGCTCGGCAATGAGAAGAGCCTCCTTTACCGCGGGTATCGGTCCAAGGCCCATTAAATGTGGAGCAACTCCTCCAACTCCATATGATATAATTTTAGCCATAACAGGCATGGAGTACTTTGATATTGCAGACTTGTTAGCAAGCACTAACGCTGAAGCTCCATCATTTATTCCAGATGAATTACCGGCTGTGACCGTACCGTCTCGGTCAAACGCAGGTTTAAGTTTACTGAAATCCTGTAGTCTCACCTGTTCTCTACAATGCTCATCTGTGTCAAAAACTTTTTGTTTTTTACCTGTTTGGATTACTACTGGCTGAATTTGTTCTTTAAAATACCCTGCGTTAATTGCTTTAGTAGCTCGCAGATGACTATTATATGCTAGTTCATCTTGTCTTTGTCGCGTTATACTCATTTCTTTTGCTACATTTTCGGCAGTAATTCCCATGTGCCCGTTCCCAAAGGGATCAGTAAGTGCTCCTGTCATCATATCAACTGCTTTTACATGTCCCATTTTCTGACCAAATCGAGCTGACTGCAAATTATGGCCCACGCGGCTCATGCATTCTGCACCCCCGGCCAAATTTACGTTTGAACGGCCTAATAAGATTTGCTCATATGCTGTAATCACCGCCTGTAAACCACTACCGCAGAGACGATTTAACGTTAAAGCTGGAGCTTCTTGCGGTACTCCAGAGTTGATAGCAGCTACTCTCGATAAATACATATCTCGAGGTTCGGTGTGAATGACATTTCCAAACACTGTTTGTTGAATTTTATCTGGAGTTATTCCTGCCCTATTAATCGCTTCCTTTCCCACATGGGTTGCCAGTTCGATCAATGGTACGCTCGAAAGAGATCCGCCGAAAGATCCTATGGCAGTTCTTACCGCCGAAGAGATAAATATATCGGTCATTTTATCTATCCGTAATAGAACCGCTGTTTTTTATCCACTCTGTAATTCCACCGGCCATATTTACAACTGGCTTCAGTCCCATATCTTTTGCTGCCACGGCTGCTAGGGCTGAGCGTGCGCCAGAAGCACAATAAAATATATAAGTTTTTTCTTGGGCAAATTCAGATTTGTGTAAAGGACTATCTGGATCAATATGGAATTCGATCATACCTCTTGATGATAAAATAGCTCCTGGAATGACCCCTACATTTTGTTGTTCAGATAATTCCCTAACGTCTACAAATTGATATCTTTCGTTCTCAACCAATGATTTAGCTTCCTGAACTGAAATTGAGTCTACTGAAGCTAAAGCTTCTTTCACAATTTTTTTTACACTAGTACTGATAATTTGACCCATTTGGTACCCTTTTTTATTGGTGTATATTTTTAAGCTTTTTTTCTATGGGTATTTAGTTTGCAATTCGAAGTCATTTCAATACTATATTTTGAGATCTAGCCTTGGTTTCCAGAAGGGCCTAAACAATTCAATCTTTGGTCTCCTGTTCATAACAACTTTCAATCCTGCAGCCTCTGCCAATTGGGCAGCTCTGTCGTCATATACACCTATTTGCCCCCATAGGACCTTTGCTCCAACCTCTATAGTTTGTTCCGCTATCCCATAGAGTTCGTTTGC
>PAHS01000051.1 GCA_002711145.1 Marinovum sp.
GGCCACTAGCGAGAGTGTATTCATACTTTCAGACCAATAACCTATGACCACCATATANAGGCACGANACGAGGGCGAANAAAGCAAGCCTCCATCCTGCNGCAATAAAAGCAAATAAACAGACTANAAAACTAATAACNCTCCAGGGNAGAGCTTGTAGCACAAGGCGGACNCCATCNATAGGCCATTCAAGNAGCCATGACATACCCATGAAGAACCAACCNAAATAGGTAATCAAAAANCCCATCCCNGCATTGAGCCANTTATCAAANGGAATANTCAGCTCTTTTGGATATATTGATAGCCATTTATAATTATCNTGTATGANAATTAATGAAAGCGTGATCAGAATAATACCTAGCCAAAAGAAAAANCCATCTTCAAATTTAAATCTNTTCATTTTGTNGCCTTGACCTCTGCCGGCAGGACATTGCTGCTATTTGCAAGTGCTTCCAAAACCCCGCTTGCTGTGGCAATACCAACCACAGAACCATCTTCAGCCTCCACTACAACCCCTTTTGGNTTNTTGGCTAGATANCCAAGCAAACTACCAATCTGCGTGTCTGCAGATACTCGCCCCATGCCTCTAACCGACCCAGANGCTTTCTGGCAAACATCTGAAGCACAAAGGACAGACTCCCAAGGAACATCAGTGGTAAATTCTTTTACATAATCATCAACAGGNTTAAGAATTAAGTCAACGGGACGACCAATTTGAACAATCATCCCATCGCGCATNATTGCCATTCTNTCNGCTAAACGNAGCGCCTCCTGAAAATCATGAGTTATAAAAACAATTGATTTTTGTAATTTTGATTGGATACGGAGAAACTCGTCCTGCATTCGCTTGCGGATCAAAGGGTCNAGGGCTGAAAAAGGTTCATCAAGCAACCAAACGTCTGGTTCGACGGCAAGAGACCTTGCAATACCTACTCGCTGCTGCTGACCACCAGATAATTCATTAGGAAAATTACTTTCTCGGCCTTGCAACCCAACGAGNTCNATAACNCNTTCAGCTTGCGCATANCGGTCTGCCNTNTCAATACCCTGAAGTTTNAGAGGAAATGCNATATTATCTATTACGTTGAGATGNGGCATGAGACCAAANCTTTGAAAGACCATACCCATTTTATGACGGCGAATTTCGATCAATTCTTCGGNAGTTTTTTCCAATAGGTTCTCACCATCAAGAATTATATCNCCTGCGGTTGGCTCAACTAAACGNGAAAGACAGCGCACAATTGTCGANTTACCNGAGCCAGANAGGCCCATGATNACAAAAATTTCTCCAGCATATACGTCAAAGCTTACATCAGCATTAGCCACTATATGATCGCTTTTCAGGATCGTATTAGTGTGTCCTTGCGGGTCATCAATCTTACCGCTTCCATTTATGAAAAATGAATCAGAATTATCACCATAAATTTTCCATACATTGCGGCACGAGAGCTTTATATCTTGACTNCCATCAAGCTTTTCCACCTCCGCATCCTCCCCAAAAAATTATTNCCAGTTTAATAGAAGTTCCTGGGTCTGATTTCACATAAATCAAACCAATAATGCAATTTAAAAAATAAAAGAAAAATTATATATCAGATGCAGCGAACGGCAGAATAACCTGCCGTTCGAAAAAATTATGCCATGTATATCCTACATCGCAGCTTCGATCCAAGGCCTCCAAAGTGCCTCGTTTTTATTCAGCCATTCCTTGGCGACATCCTCAACATCACGGCCATTGTTATCAACCTCAAAAATAGCCCAGTTCTCATCCTCATTTGTTAGTTTGAAAGTTGAAACCATTTTGAANGCTCCTGGCCATTTATCCTCAAATCCACCCCAAACAACCTTGTGCACAGCAGCCTGTTGAAAACCACAAGCAGATTCCTTCACTTGAGTTTCCTCAATACATTCACCNTCGGCCGGGTTCCATTCAACNAAATTAAGATCAAGATCTGCAAAAATCCAATGNGGCTGCCAGATCATCATTAGGATCGGATCCTTTGTGGCATAGGCTGATTTTAATTCAGCCATCATAGCGCCCTCACTACCACCGGGAATCGGCTCTAAAGGCATCTCAAGGCTTGCTACTAGATCACGTGAGCGAGTCCCCCAGTCTGCAGGATAAGTAATAACNCGGCCATTTGGAAACGTTGCNGCTGTGGCAAACGCTTGCTGACACTCATATAGCGCCATGTAATTTGGCAAGCCTGGACATTTTTCTTCCATGTATGGCGGATATACCCAACCCTCTTTTGGATCGAGGCCAAGATCACCAACAACCACAATNTCGCCTTTATCAACAAAATTCGGGTATAGATCACCCACATTGTTTGTCCAAACCTCAGTTTGAAGATGNAGATTACCTTGAGCAATTCCAGGGTGCTGCGGCAATGCTCCAGCACTTACATACTCTATGTTGTATCCCATTTCCTTCAGTAGTCCGCCTACGACCTCTGTAGAAAATAGCTGACCTGTCCAATCGTTTTTAATCACTTTGATTGGATCAGAAGACTCGGGCACGTTTCCTGCTGTAGCCACCCCATTAGCAAAAACCACCATTGATGCAGCAAGCGCTGCAATTTTAAATTTTCTAAACATTATTTCTCCCTTTCAGCACAATAAAATGCTACATCGTCAAATAATGCAACACTTTCCTNCGGTATATAAACTTACTCTTAGAAGGTTTTGTGAGTCAATAGTGTTGAGTTGACCTCTCACTGNAGTAGGNTTATCCCTTACCCTAGAAGATCCTNATTTGTGTGATATTCAGNAAATGCAAGCGCGATCAATTCGTTCAATAAGGCGATCAGAGCTNTCACAAGCNGCATTTGAGGCNGTAATCNGATACGGTTTGCGTGGCACAACACTTGAAAAAGTCGGAGAAATAGCTGGTGTATCTAAAGGCGTTGTCCTTCATCACTTTAAGGACAAAAGTGCATTACTTGAAGCCGTTTTTCGCCGCTCCAACTCAGTACTGAGCATGTCGCTTTTGCGCCTTTATCGCCACGCGGAAACGCCACATGAGAGGTTTTGGGCTATAGCTTACGCAAATTTTTCGGAAACCATTTACAATCAAGAGGTTTGTCAGGCCTGGGTGTCGCTACTAGCAGAAGTCCCGCATAATGCGATGTGTCAGCGGGTACAGGCGGCTAATAACTCTCGTATCAAAAGTAATCTATCACATGAGTTGAAACATTTCGTTGCCAAAAAAAAGGTATCAGAAATTGCCAATCTTCTAGGAATCTTGATTGACGGGATATGGGTACGCGCGGGATTATTTGCTATTATTCCTAATTGTGACAAGGCCCTTGATGAATTTGAGTTTACTACACTCTATCTTGTGGGAGCATCTTTAGAAGAACAAAAACGTCACAGAGACGCTCGCGCAAAAATCAAAACAATCGCTAAGATCGCCCTCAGTCCAGAGCTATTTCAACCTAAATAATTGTTTTCTTAATCAGCAGAACTAATACGACCAAAGCGAGTTTTAATAATCTCAGACAACGGCTCAAGCACACTTGCAGATATTATTAAGATAATACCAAGGCTCTCTCTTATACCAAACGGTTCATTAGCAAATAGGGCGGCTGTGATAGACCCAAAGATTATCTCAGTCATCATCAGTAAGCCAACAAGGCCGGGGCTGATATACTTGGGCCCCCACAATGATGCAAAGGCTCCAGGGATAACAAAAACAGCCATAAAAGTAAAAAGCCAGGGGAGAACACCAATTATCTTTTCAATTGACGGAAGTTGATTTGATGCCAAAAAATAACACAAAATGAGAGAAGCGATCATACTCCAGAAAAAAAATCCGATTGTCATGTCCACTGCTGAATGACCTTCATGCTTGCGTATACGAATGGTAGCAATCGCCCATATAATCCCAGAAAGAATACCTAACCAATCACCAACATTTTTCGGGATGGGAAAATTCCGCCCCAAACCAAAAATGATCAACATTCCCATTAATGCAAGAATTATGGCGAGAATGCGCTGCCATGTAATAGTTTCATTAAGAATTATAGCTGCCAATAATGTGCTCCAAACGGGTGTTAAATAGAAAAGGAGCATTGCACGAACAACATCAGTGTAAAGAAATGCAAGCGTGTAACAGAGTAAAGCAACACCGGAAAGAATAGCCGTAATTTGAAGGCTAATGCCTCCATTTTTTATTGATTTAAAACGCAGGATCGTTACTGGCAAAAGAAGTATTGTAGGAGCAGCAAACCAAATCGCCGAACTCCATAACCCATGGATACCAGCATCATTTATTGCTCTCACCGGTATCCAGAATATTCCCCAGATAGCCCCTGCGTAGAGACAAGCAAAGCGAGCCAATGCTATCGTCGACCATTTGTTCATCAAGTATTCATGCCTGTCTGCTAACCTTATTTTTACTAACTAATGGTAAGTTTATTGTCAAATAGTCAGTTTTGCTTTAGGCTAATGTTATAAAATTATAAAACGTATTAATAATGTTATGAAAAATGGTGATAGAAATGGCAAGTTTTATGATAAGTTGGAAATGCATCAATGGATTATGACTATATAATTGTTGGCGCTGGATCAGCAGGATGTGTGCTCGCTAATCGTTTGACTAAAGATGCCAACCACCGTGTTCTTCTCGTTGAGGCAGGACCAAAAAACAAGGGCCTATCTCTTAAAATTCCGGCAGCAATTTTAAAAAATCTCCAAAGCACTAAACACAACTGGGCTTATCAGGGTGAGCCTGAGCCCGGTTTAGGGGGACGTACGATCACCCATGATCGTGGTAAAACCTTGGGAGGATCTTCCTCTATAAATGGTCTATGCTTTATTCGGGGTCATGCCTTAGATTTTGAGGGATGGCGACAAGCCGGGTGCGAAGGCTGGGGCTACGCAGATGTATTGCCATATTTCAAGCGTATCGAAAATTACTCAGGTGGTGGCGACGAATATCGTGGTGGGGACGGCCCCCTAGGAGTCCATCGGCCAGCACCTCAAAACCCCATATATAAGGCCTTTGTAGATGCTGGCCGAGACGCTGGCTATCCGATTACTGATGATATCTGTGGTTATCGCCAGGAAGGGTTTGGCGTTTTTGACATGAGCATCGATAAAGGTGAGCGCAACAGCACAGCTAAGGCTTACCTTGAGCCCGTTAGATCAAGACAAAATCTTACCGTTATAACCGATACCCAGGTTCAGAAAATTCTTTTTGACGGCATAGAGGCCAAGGGTATCAGCTATCACAGAGGAAACGGTGATATTACCAAAGCCTATGCCTCCAAAGAAGTGATCCTCAGTGCTGGTGCAGTTGGAAGTCCACAGTTATTGATGCTGTCTGGTGTGGGCCCAGCCTCGCACCTGAAAGAAATTGGGATCCCTGTCATCACTGATATACCAGGTGTGGGCCAAAATCTAAATGATCATCCTGATTTTGTCCTAAAATTTCGGTGCCTCCAGCCTGTTTCTATTTGGCCTCAAACACGGTTCATCGGGCGGAATATGGCAGGAATACGCTGGCTCTTACGGCGTGATGGCATCTGTGCTTCAAACCAATTTGAAACTGTAGCGTGTGTCCGATCAGCAGCTGGCGTCGAATATCCTGATATTCAATTAACAGTCTCACCCGCAGCGGTAGATGATCAAACATGGGAGCCGTTACCAGAGCATGCTTTTCAAATACATGTCGGACTAATGCGAAATTTCAGTCGTGGCAGCATCACGCTACGGGATGCTAATCCTGCAACCCACCCACGAATTCTAGCAAATTATTTAAAGGATCCTCGGGATCGCGATCTGCTACGCAAAGGCATTAGAATCGTTCGTGAGCTTGCGGACCAACCCTCCTTTAAGCCGCTGTGTGGAGATGAGATTTACCCTGGCACTGCGGTTCAATCCGATAATGAGTTAGATGCTTGTCTTGAAGAAAAAATAAACACGCAGTGGCATCTCTCTGGCACTGCACGCATGGGGTCCAGCAACAACCGCGAAGCAGTTGTCGACCCTCAAGGGAGGGTCCATGGTCTATCAGGGTTACGGATAGTAGACGCATCTATTATGCCTGCGGCAACCAATGGAAACACTAATAGTCCGACCATAATGATCGCCGAGAAACTCAGCGACTCTATTCTTGGCAAAACTCCATTGGCGCGCATAGAGGTACCAGTATGGCAAAACAAAGATTATGAAACTTGCCAGCGTTAATGGTTAATTAAGGAGTGAATAAATGATTGCGTATGTAATGGTTGGAACAAACGATCTAGAGAGTGCAGTCAAATTTTATGATCGATTAATGCCTAAGATGAATATGGTTCGTGTAGAAACCGATAAAGATTTTGCTGCTTACGCTCCCAAAAGTAAGCCAGAAAACATTGAATTTTATGTTACCAAACCATTTGATGGTAACCGCGCAAACTCTGGAAACGGCACTATGATTGCGCTTGCAGTAGAAACCAGCCAAATTGTTGATGACTGCCATAAGGCCGGCATTGATGCAGGAGGAAAAGACGAAGGGGCTCCGGGTTTTCGTCCAGCAAATGGTAACATATACTACGCCTATGTTCGAGATCTGGACGGAAACAAACTTTGTTTCGTGCATGAAAAAGAGTTTTAATGATGAGTATGCCTGAGCTGCCATTCCTTAAGTTCGACGCCGTGCATTCTGTTTATACAGGTAGCAAGGCTTTATCACCTTTCCATGAATGCTATGCTAATAAAGATACCATCCTGAGACTAGCGGCTGGTCGCTTTTTTGCCCACTATAATGGTGAAGATATCGAGGAAGCATATTGGGCATTACGCAATAGAGCCGCACTGTTTGATGTTCCTGAAAGACCAGTGGAGATTAGCGGACCAGATGTGATTGAATTTCTAGATCAAATTTTTACTCGCCGTAGTAACCAGCTTAAAGTTGGTAGTGGGCATTATACATTAGCCTGCACTTACAAAGGCGGCCTATTTATGGACGGTATTTTGTTTCGCCTCGATGAGAAAAAGTTTTGGTTCGTACATCCTGATGGAGATCTCAACACCTGGTTTCTAGCTCATAGCAATAATTATGACGTGTCGATTTCTGATCCACAATCGCGAGTTCTTCAGCTCCAAGGACCAATATCACTTGCTATCATAAATTCAGCCACAGACGGTAATGTCGACCAGAACATGGGTTATTTTAAAAGTGGGTTATATTCAATTGGGGGACAGGCTGTATTGATATCTAGAACAGGATGGACTGGTGAATTAGGATATGAAATATACACTCTTGGCCGGAATACAGACTACAAACGTCTATGGAACGACCTCACCAATTCTGGTAAAAAATATGGTATGGTTTTCAGTAGCATGCAGGCAATGAATATCCGCAGAATAGAAGCAGGTATTCTTGATAGTGGCAGCGATTTCGATACGAGCATGGCACCTGATGAAGCAGGGCTTTCAAGATTTATCGATAGAGATAAAAAATGTTTTATAGGTTGTGAAGCCATTAAAAAAAGGAAGCAGGGCAACCGAATTCATGGCGTTGTGGCTAGAAACTATATACCTAGGAGTGGCGATCTTGTTCATGATCAGAAAAATCTATTAGGGTATGTAACGACAGGCGCCTATTCGCCAGAGTTCGAGGCCGGAATTGGTTATGTAAGATTCGACACCGCAGCAGACTGGATAGGACAAGATTATTTTATTGGTACTTTGGATAGTTCAAAGCATCCTTGCAAGATTGTTGCTTTACCTTTTTATGACAAGAATAAGCGAATACCTAAAATGTCAAACCTTGACTTACATGAGAGTATAATTCTTGCTAATAACAAAAAAGCTGGGATGAATTAAGTATGGCAAACCTAACGTACTTTCACCTGATATCAGAACCTCAAAACTGGGCCAAGGTTCTGCTGCTCAAAGCTATCTTGCCAAAATTGAGTTATATGACGGCTCTGCTCAAAATATAAGTGCCTTTAACCCACCAGAAATTATTCAAAAGGAATAGGAAACACTAATGACTGAAAATACTTCCATGCAACCACGTCGAAGCTTCATTTTTGTACCGGGACTTAGGCCCGACATGTTTCCCAAAGCTGTTGCCAGTGGAGTTGATATGGTTTGTGTAGAGTTGGAAGATGGCATCGCGCCAAAAGATAAGGCAGAGGCACGAAAAAAAGCATTAGCACTTTTTGATAATCCACATTCTGATGATGGTGTTGAGCGAATTGTACGTATCAATTCAATGCGTGAAAAATTTGGCATTGAGGATGTTAGTGCCATCCTATCAACCCAAACACCACCTCCCGCTTTAATGATGCCAAAGGTGCGCAGCCCAGATGAAGTTATAATATTAGATCAACTGCTATCGGAAGCAGGGCATGATACCCGCCTTCATGTAATCATTGAGACCAATGAGGGCTTAGAAGCCGCTTATGAAATCGCCCACTCAAGTGATAGGATGGATGCGATGTTTTTTGGTGCTATCGATATGGCGCCTGAATTACGTTGTGACATGGCCTGGGAACCTTTGCTGTATGCACGCTCTAAAGTGGTTCACGCGGCCGCTAGTGCCGGTCTTGACGTTATAGATGTGCCTTATCTCGATTTAGATGATCTTGATGGAATGAGAGTTGCTGCTGAGCAAGCGAGGATGCTGGGTTTTTCTGGGAAGGGGTCAATACATCCCAAGCAAATCCCTATCCTCAATGAAGTATTCACGCCTTCGCCAGACCAGATTAACCGAGCGAGACGCACCATAGCTGAATTTGAAAAAGCAGATACAGGTCTTGTTGTTATTGACGGAAAACTGATCGAAAAGCCAGTATTACGGGAAATGTACCGGATCGTAAGTATAGCTGATAGGATGGGGCTTTAATCCTCTCTTACTAACTATTCAGGTAAACTGA
>PAHS01000052.1 GCA_002711145.1 Marinovum sp.
TAATCAATTTTTCTTTGGCTATGGTAGTTTGGTAAATACTTCGTCTCATGACTTCCATNATATATCTAACGCACGTTTAGTTGGATGGCGCAGAGTATGGCAACGAACAAATTTNNGANATTTCTCATTTTTGAGTGTGCATAGATCTGATAATTTTAGNATNGANGGCGTTATTGCANTTGTACCTGATGGTAACTGGAGAAAGCTAGATGAANGNGAGGCNGGNTATGACCGAATNATTGGATCGGAAATGATTNAACACACATCCTNAAAGNCTGATAGTATTTCTTTTTATCGGATACCAGATCATAANTTTTGTAGTGTTGAAAAATGTCCGATTTTATTAAGTTATCTTGACGTNGTTTTGATGGGNTTTTTACAANGGTTTGGAAAANAGGGGTTTTCAAATTTTTTTGAAACTACTGATGGATGGGATTGTGGTGTATTCAATGATAGAAACAATCCTAGGTANCCTCGTGCNCAAGAATACGAAAACGATTTTTATTCTTCTGTAGATAATGCGATTACCGATCGCGAAATTAAGTTGTACCGGTAACTAAATAGCAGTCTTCATGCTTTCATCTAGATATATTTTTCGTAATCTCTGAGTCATAGGCCCAGGGGATCCATGCGAAATATTTTGGCCGTCAATGTTAACAACTGGAGTAACAAAAGAGGAAGCGGAAGTTATAAAAGCNTCATCTGCATTTATTGCCTCATTGATTGAAAAATTTCTCTCTTCTATCTCCATTTCAGCTTCTTCAGCAAAGCGTATTATGGCCGAACGTGTTATCCCATGNAGAATGTCGTATGATTTGGCGCGCGTAATTATTTTGCCATCTTTAATTATATAGGCGTTGTTTGATGTTCCCTCGGTAACATATCCGTCCTCAACCATCCAAGCATCATCTGCATTTAGTTTTTGGGCCATCATTTTGCCAATTGAGGGATAAAGAAGCTGGGTTGTTTTGATGTCACGACGTCCCCATCTCTGATCCTCAATTGATATAACTTTGATACCTGAAACAGCTGAAGGGTTATCTACAAGATTTTCTTTATTTTGACTGAACATAACCACNGTTTGAGTTGTTGTCTCTGGGTCAGGGAAGATAAAATCTCTGTCACCTGCTGACCCACGTGTTATTTGTAAATAAATTAGACCTTGGNTTACGTTGTTTTTATCAATTATGTTCCTATGAGCCGACAATAGAGCGTCATAGTTCAGTGGAGTTGCCATGTCTAGTTCGGATAGTGACCTTNGTAATCGGGAAAAGTGTCCAGCAAAATCAATTAGTTTTCTATTAACTACTGAAGTTACTTCATAAACACTGTCTGACATTAAAAAGCCNCGGTCAAAAATTGATATTTTGGCTTCATTTTCAGGAAGAAAGCTTCCNTTCAAATAAACGGTTCTCATAGTTTGGAACTCCTACATTCAATTTAGGATTTAGTCTTATTGTTATGAAAGTGCAATTATAATAGAATATGGTTTATTCAGTAAGTTTTATACTANGAAAAAGGTAGAAAAAGACGGTTTATAAAATAATTTTTGGTAAGGGCGATAGATTAACTTTTGAAAAATCATTTTCTTTTAACATTTTATCACTTAAAGGAACCCACAGTGCAAAGCGTTGCGTATTATTTATCAAAATTTAGGAGCATTTTTTGAGACANTATCTAGATTTTGAAAAACCTTTGGCAGAAATAGAGGGAAAAGCAGAGGAGCTAAGAGTTTTAGCCCGCCAGAATGATGAGATGGATGTTGACGCTGAAGCAGAGGCCTTAGACAAAAAAGCAGAAAAAATGCTAAACGATCTTTACCAGAACCTCACGCCTTGGAGAAAATGTCAGGTGGCACGGCATCCTGAAAGACCTCATTGTATCGAATATATAAATGAGCTTTTCTCAGAATTCACCCCTTTAGCAGGTGATAGAAATTTTGCAGATGACCACGCAGTCGTGGGAGGCATAGCGCGTTTCAGTGATATCCCTGTAATGGTTATTGGAAACGAGAAAGGTAACGATACAAAGACCCGTATAGAGCGAAATTTTGGCATGGCGCGTCCAGAAGGCTACAGAAAAGCGATCCGTTTGATGAGCTTAGCAGATAAATTTGGATTGCCGGTGATAACTTTGGTTGATACTCCGGGGGCATATCCTGGAAAAGGTGCAGAGGAGCGTGGACAGTCAGAAGCGATAGCCCGATCTACCGAAAAATGTCTGCAGATAGGTGTGCCCATTATTTCCCTAATAATTGGGGAAGGTGGATCTGGCGGAGCAGTTGCTTTTGCAACAGCAAATAAGGTCATAATGTTAGAGCATTCTGTCTATTCAGTTATAAGTCCAGAAGGTTGTGCTTCAATTTTATGGAAAGACNCTGAGAAGATGCGGGAGGCGGCAGAAGCATTGAGGCTTACAGCACAAGATCTGACAAAACTAGGTGTGAATGATGTTATAATTGAAGAGCCTACGGGTGGAGCTCATAGAGATAAAAAAATAGTTTTCATGGAAGTTAAAAATGCTCTTGATAAAGCCTTNTCAGATTTAGCCAAAAAGAAGCCGAAAGATTTAATAAAGCACCGTAGAGATAAATTTCTCTCTCTTGGACAGCAGGGCTTAGCCTCTTAACTTAGCTTGTTAACATTCTTAAGCCCTGAGTAACGTCAGACCGAACGGCAATTCGCAAGCTGGGCTCATCTCCAGCACTTAATGCGGAGAGAATTANTTTATGAAAATGGGGTGGCTCTTTCCGTCGCAGTTTNCCGTATAGTGCCCTCATNGTNGGACCTAATTGTAGCCATACTGTTTCNGCAGTTGCTAACATTGCGGGCGCCTGAGCCCTTAAATAAAGTGTTCTATGAAATTCTAAATTTGTTTTTATATAAGTCACGGCATCGTGATCGTCGATTGCTTGTGCAACGCGAGCATTTATTGCTTGAAGCCTGTCGATTAGAGCCAAGTGCGCTCGGGGCAATGCCCTGCTCGATAGTTCAACTTCTATTAATGCTCTCAGTGCTGCAAGCTCTTCTATCCGCTCGTTACTTAATTCTGGTGTGAGAACTCTTCCTGATGAAGTCATTGCAAGGGCACCTTCTGCTACCAANCGTCGTACTGCTTCTCTCGATGGAGTCATTGAAACATTATAGCTTTTACCAATCCCCCTAAGAGTTAAAGATTGGCCTGGTTTGATTTCACCGCACATAATCNTCATTCGCAGTGCTTTATAGACCCGGTCATGAGCTAAGGAATTCTTGTCAAAACTACTTTTTATTTCTTCCATAATTATTTGTGATCACAAAATTTTTATTGGTCAACCCTAAAATTATAAAAATGAAGATTTGCACCTTNATTGCGTAACCATTTCCGCTCATTTTGATATGGTCCGAATAGATAATATACCTCTGACCAAAAATCTTTTGAATGATTAAAATGTTTCAGGTGGGATACTTCATGAGCAACTAAGTATTTAATTACATTTTTGGGNGCCATAATTAGTCTCCAAGAAAACATTAAATTAGAAGTGCTTGAGCAAGATCCCCAGCGTGATCTTGTATCCCGTAATTTAAGTGAGCAGTATGATACTCCTAACTTAGANCAGTAATAATCGGCAAGCTNTGTAAGCTCTTCCCGAGCTAATTTTTTTAGGTAATTTTCGATGGCCAGACCANGGTTAGCCACTTTTGATGGCACGAGCAAACTCTTGCTAATACTTTTCACACTTGAAGCGTTTGAGCAAAGTTTTACTTCCGCTTTATTACCCATGATGGGAATAAAACTGCCNGTNCTCACTTCTATTTTTTTACTTGAAACCCTTTGTATTTTGTCCCGTATCCAAGCTTCTTTACTTTTTAAAAAATTCAATAAAACATCATGCTGTGTATTTGCTGGGGCTGTAAGCGTTACCCTTTCACTAATTGACGAAACCCTTAGTGATAATCTTTGAGAACTCCGAACCGTCCTGACTATTACTTTTATTTGAGGTTCTTTTGTAAAATATATCGATTTTGACATGAAAATTCATAATCTCGCTAAAATTTTATTAATTTGACCAGATAATGCTTTGACATATTGCTCATCTTGTGCGACATGGCGATTTTTAAGTATGTACAACATTTAAAGGGAATTTCCTATGCCCAAAGAAGAATGGGGTGTNAAGCGCGTGTGTCCTACGACTGGCAAGCGCTTTTATGACCTAAATCGCAACCCGATAGTAAGTCCTTACACNGGTGANGAGGTTAAGTTAGACGACACTAAATCTCGCTTAATCCAAGCTGATGGAGAGGACCTGTCCGTGCGGAGGTCGACTGCAAGCGAAAATGCGGATGAAGATGTTGTACTGGAAGACGACGATATGGACGCTGAAATTGATGATGATCTTTTGGAAGAAGATGAAGATGATAATGTTTCTTTGGATGAAATAGCGGATGTTCCTTCAGAAGAAGAAGAAAGTTGAAATGATAGTGCGGGTTCTGAGACTTGTTTTCACGTAACATTATCTAAGTAGAGTTTGTAGGAATTTGGTGTTATTTAGGGGCCTTAGCTCAGCTGGGAGAGCGCTACAATGGCATTGTAGAGGTCAGGGGTTCGATCCCCCTAGGCTCCACCAAATATCAACATAAATTTTAAGAAGTTATNTTTTAGAAATTTTGGTTCCGTCTCTTAAGTAGCGCCCAAACTAATAACAAAATTTGAATCATGAGAACTGTTACTATGTACATGTATTCAGCTTTGAGATTGNTGGGAATAACTCCGTAGATCANCCAGATAAAAAGTGATAGCACCGCAAAATTGAGCCAAATCTTTTTCAGAGCTCTTTTTTTTTCTTGAGCAATAAGCTGTAACTCTTCTTGCGCNCGCTCGTACTCCCTTCTTTTACGCTGTCTTTCTTCAGACTCGTTCATTATCTTCAAACTTCCATAGTGCGGACAATTTGCATTGTTAGTGCCAGGATGAATTTCCTTATAACTATGCTTTTTGTGTTAATTTATTTAATATTGAAAGTAATTCATGTGTTAAGCATCTGTACCCAAATATAATCTTCATGCTTTTGTACGCTAATAGTGTTTAAAGGTTTACATTCACCTTCATACTCTTCAGGTCTTTTCCCAACCCATTTTTTGACTTCGCCCGATTTAAAGCAAAACTCACTCTTATGATAAGGGCATAGAATTGTAGCTTTATCAGTTATTTGTCCAATATCTAATGGTAAATCCATGTGAGGGCACAGGTTTTCAATAGCATAAACCTCTCCCTCGTTGATTAGCAGTATTTCTTTTTCGTTTAGTATATACTTTTTCTTTTCGCCTAAATTCAACTCCACGATAGGCAAGGTCCGAAACCATACCTTTCCCTCGATGGTCCTTTCAACTTCAGTAACGTTTAGGTCTAATGCACCAATATTTATGTCGCTTACTTCGTGCAAAGTAATCAAATTACTAGTCCCCCGAAGCTTCAACCGGAGGTAATTCCGAACGGAGATCTTGTCCTTAACCTGATCATAAACTGTTTCAGAAATTAGCAGCCGTGTACCTGCTTCTTTGTTTATGGCCTCAATTCTGCTTGCAATATTAACAGCATCTCCAATAACCGTAAGTTTTCTATCATCACCAGAGCCAACAGATCCGGAAATAACCTCTCCATAATGTACACCAACTCTTATATCAAAATCTCTTCCGTACGCCTTTTTAAGATATGACTTGAATTGATCCATTTCTTTAAGCATTTCAACACTAGCACTTACAGCTCTTAAAGATTGTTGCCTGGATTCTTTTAGACCAAAGATGGCCATAACTGCATCGCCAATGTAATTATTTACTTCGCCTCCATGGCGAATAATGACTTCCCGCATTATTGAAAAATATCTGTTCAGTATGAAAATTACATCATAAGCAGATAAAGACTCCGAAAAGGGTGTAAATCCCTTAATGTCACAAAAAAGTATCGTTAAATTACGTATTGTCCCAACGGATTCTAATTTTTGTTCAGTTATTTGATTGTTTAAGTCAGCATCTCTTTTATCTAAAAGTAACCTGCGGAATGATATGTTGCCTGTTAACTTTGTTTGACAACCCAACCTAATGTTAGAGGGAAATGAAAGTTTTTGGGCAAGTCTTTCCTCCAATTCGCCTCTTGGGTGACAATTTTCTAATCCATCTAAAATTTCAATACGACAAGTCGAGCATTTTCCTGTACCGCCACAAGCGCTCAAGTGAGATATATTATTTCTTAAAGAAGCGATCAAAATTGACTCTTCTTCGGTAATATCAATTTCTCGATTGTCAGGTTGGACCAATGCGGAAAAGATTTTTTCCTCTACTGGTAGTTTTACATTGTTATGACTGCCGTCGCAAAATGGACTGTTTGAAGTTTTCTTACATCCACACAGATAAGCTGTCTCCGTCTTAACTGCAGTGAATTTTTTGGGGCTGAAATCAGACCCCTTATGACTACCGTCGCAAAAAGGTTGATTTTTACTTTTCCCACAGCTGCACCAGTAGTAATCAGAACCTTTTTCAAGATCAATGGGAAACGGTGTATCAGTCGTCATTTAATCAGCCTTATCACACTAATGATTATGATTATAATAGTTCTATTCTTCGGCATAGTAAGTTTCGTAAATAATCTGGTCAGTATTTAGATAATTAGATTAAGAAATTTAGAGAAATATTGCATTACTGGGAACGCAAAAATTTAGCGGGGGTTACTTTAAGAGATTGTGTGGCAAAATATAATCCTGCCAATAGATTTACTAACAATCCACCCATTACAACCATAATGGCGGTAGACCAAATTATTTTAAAGGGAAGTTCTAGAACAAAAGTTGTTATACTCCAAGCACCACATATTGCAAAAAATATTGCTACAAAACCTGCTGTAGCTCCCAGTAAAGAAAAGCGAATTATATAGCTAATAATTAGGTTTTTTCGCGTAGCTCCCAAAGTCTTCAAGATGGATGCATCGTACGATCTAGCATTTTGTCCAGCAGACGCTGATCCGAGAAGTACTAAAAAACCGGTTACCAATGTTGTGAATGCACCATAAGAACTTGCGGTGGCTATTGAGCCTAATAGTTCGCCAACACGTTCTATAACATTTCTTACCTTTATGAGCGTAATATTTGGGAATTTACGTGATAAAGCATTGAAAACTGCATCCTCAGACTCAGCTCTTGCATAAATAGTAGTAATGAAACTGTGAGGTGCAGTTTCAAGTGCAGTTGGATTCATGGCCAGAACAAAACCAATTCCTGCAGTTGAGAAATCTACGTTACGGAGACTTGTAATTTCTCCAGTAATTTTTCTTCCCATTATATTCACTGTTAAACTATCACCAATCCCAATCCCAAGTTCTTCAGCTTGTTCGGCACCGAAACTAATTTGAGTTTTTCCTGTATAATTTTTCGGCCATATCTGACCTTCGGTAAGTGTAAATCTTTCTGGTAATTCCTCGAAGTATGTAATGCCTCTGTCGCCTCTTATAACCCAGTGATCTCCGGCGACTTCAGATGCCAGACTGTTATTTATTTTTGTGATTATGCCACGAAGCATAGGAGCTTCATCAAAAGAAGAAACGCCCTTGTAAGAATTCAAAATCTGTCGAACTTCCTCAATTTGAGACTTTTGAATGTCAATCACAAAGTAAGATGGAGCCACCTCTGGTAGATCGTTATTGATTGAAGTTCTAAGGTTGCCATCAATTTGAGCGATCGTCGCTAGCACTGCCAATCCTAGTCCTATTGCCAGTAGTGAGTTGGATGTTCCTTCTTGTGTACCGCTCATTGCGGCAAGAGCCCAACGGGTTGATGGGTGACCTTTAATAACACGGGTTAATTTTTTAATAAAATAGATCAAGAGACGCGCTGACAGAAATAAAGTTAATGTGGCGACGGCAAAACCAAGTGAAAACCAGCATGTAAGTTGCGGATTCTGATTAAATAGGGCGGAGGCCGCTAGAAGAGAAACTAATAGACCAAAGCTCCAAACCAAGTATTTAAAACGTGGCAATCCATCGCTTTGTAAATTCATTGCGCGAAATAGAGCAACGGCTTGTATATTTTCACACTTTGATAGCGGCCATAGCGTGAATAAGGTTGAAATAAGGGCTCCATAAACAGCCGCCTCCAATATGGGTTTAAAAGAGAAAACTATCTTAATTGGGAGTGGAATAACGATATTAAGAAGAGGTGCAAAAAGATGTGGTGTAATAGCGCCGATCAATAAACCTAAACATATTCCGATTAACGAAATTATAGCCAATTGGATAAAGTATGTCATAAAAATTTGGGAATTTGTAGCTCCCAAACTCCTTAAGACAGCTATCGTAGATATTTTCTGATTGAGGTAGCTTTTCACTGCAGACCCGATTCCAACGCCACCTACTACTAGCCCTGCTAGACCCACCATAATGAAAAAAGCAGATAACCTAGTCACAATTTCAGATATACCTGGCGCACCATTTCTGGAGTCTCTCCAACGCATTCCAGTCTCTTCAAATTTCATTTTTGCGATAGACCCTAGCGCTTCCAAGTTTTTACTTGGATCGATTTGCAACCTATATTTTGCTGTAAAAAGTGTTCCGGGTGCAAGTAATCCAGATGATTTCAGTTCCTTGGTTTTTACAATCGTTCGGGGTCCTAATCCAAAATTAGCTCCGGCGTCGTCCGGTGATGCTATAATGATATCTCTGAGAATAAAATCAGCAAGTCCAAGGCTGAAGGTGTCACCCAAAGAAATGCTTAATCTTGATGCAAGGTCGCGTTCCATTATCGCACTTTTGGGTTTGATCAACACTTCTCTAAGAGATCGACCACTTTCAAGTTGAACCTCTCCAATTAGTGGGTAACGATCGTCTATAGCTTTTATCTGAGTAAGTGCTCGTTCATTTTTCCCATCGCTTTCAATAATGGCCATCGATCTAAATTCTAGGATCTCTGACATATCTTGGGATATCGATTTCAGCCAATGAAGTTCTGTATCATTTGCCGAGCGATAAGTGAATTCTGCCTCTGCATTACCTCCTAGTAATTCAGATCCTTTCTCACCAATCGTATATTCTATGCCACTTTTTATAGTTCCAACTGCAGTAATAGTTCCAACGCCGAGCACTAAGCAGGTGAGAAAGATACGGAATCCAGATATACCTGATCGCAATTCTCGAATTGCCATTAGTATCGAAAATCTGAAATTCCCAGTTCTGATCACAGAAGTTTTCCATCTCGTATTTTAATGACTCTGTCACATCTGGTTGAGAGTGCGTTGGAATGCGTGACTAGAAAAAGGGTGGTGTTATGCTCATTTTTTAGCTCAAAAAGCAAATCAATTATAGCTTTCGTATTTTCCTCATCCAAATTTCCAGTGGGCTCATCTGCCAAAAGGATCTGAGGGTTCGAAACGTATGCTCGTGCCAATGCTACACGTTGCTGCTCACCACCTGATAGTTGAGAGGGGTAATGATCAGCACGATGGGATAATCCTACTCTATCGAGTGCCACCATGGCATGTTTGATTGGATTTTTAGATGAAGAAATTTCTAGGGGAGTTGCCACGTTTTCACTGGCAGTAAGTGTTTGTATTAGGTGGAAGGATTGAAATACCACGCCAACATTACCTCTACGTAGCTTAGAAAGGTTATCCTCAGACATCCCAGTTATCACTTGACCAAAAATTTTTATTTTTCCACTTGTAGCTTGCTCCAGTCCACCAGCCAGCATCAATAAAGAAGACTTTCCTGACCCAGATGGGCCGATTAATCCAATGCTCTCACCCTCATGAAGGTCTAGCGAAACATTTTTAATAATGTTTACATTGCCCGCGTTGCCTTTCAGCGTCAAAGATACATTTTGTAAAGAAATTACCGGTTCTCGCATGAAAGCTCGCTTATGATTGTAATTAATATATTAAAATATGGTCTATTTTTAGTCTTCAGCAAGACGATCATCTTACTATTTGTATTTTCGTCATTTGCAAACGCAGATAATCAAATAAAAATACTGATGCTAGGTGATAGTTTAACCCAAGGATATGGTTTGACGGAAAAAAATGGATTGGTCCCGGCACTACAACGCTGGCTATCAATCAATAATGTAGAAGTCTTGCTTATTAACGGTGGAGTATCGGGCAATACGACCCTTGGGGGGGCCGAGCAGCTGGATTGGTTGCTGTCCCCTGATATAAATGGCGTAGTCGTTGCATTAGGTGGAAATGATTTATTGCGCGGTTTTGATCCAGAATTTACAAAAAATAATTTAGAGAAAATATTTAGGAATTTAAAATCTAATGGTATAACGAGTACACTTGTCGGTACTATTTCTCCCTTAAATTATGGTCCCCAATTCAAGAGAGAGTTCGATGAAATTTATCCTACTTTGGCAAAGAAATATAATCTTTATTACATAGACAGTTTTTTCTCTCCTTTAATAGATAAAAAAACAAGAAAAATTTCAGTTAATTTGCTACAAGCTGATGGTATTCACCCAAACGAAGAAGGCATTGAGACGATTGTTAACTATATAGGCCCTGTAATTAAAAATTTTTCGCAATCACTTTCCCAGTAACTTAGTATTACAATCTAAAGGTATTTTTCAAACTACCTGAGTCATTTATTAAAAGTAACATGTAAATAAGATGCCAAGATGTCACAAAGAACATTAGCCAGAAAATGAATGCTTGAATTTGTCTGATAAACAAGACTACACACTGGTTTGATAAAGCGCGGTTTTGCTACTGCTTTCGTTTATTTTAGGAGATAAAATGGCCAAAGAAGAATTACTCGAATTTCCAGGGGTTGTAAAAGAATTACTCCCTAATGCTACATTCCGAGTTGAACTTGAAAATGGTCACGAAATTATAGCGCATACGGCAGGTAAAATGAGAAAAAATAGAATTCGTGTTCTTGCTGGTGACCGTGTTCAGGTAGAAATGACACCCTATGATTTGACTAAGGGGCGTATAAATTATCGCCACAAGTAGCACTTGAAGCTTGTTCTTGGATCAAGTAGCCCGCGTAGGCTAGCGTTGTTATCACAGATAGGTGTATTCCCTGATGAAATTCGAACGCCCGATATTGATGAAAAATGTATAAAGGGAGAGTTACCTCGTACCTACTGTAATAGAATAACCTTGGCCAAGCTGAACGCACTGCCTTGTAAAGTAGATGAAGTTNTTCTTTGTGGGGACACTACCGTTGCTTTGGGTAGGCGCATACTTGGTAAACCAAAAGANAAACAACAAGCAATTGAGTATCTAATTTCNCTTTCAGGTAGAAGACATAGGGTGATNACAGCAATAGCTGTGCGNANTAATAATAAAACTTGGACNAAAGATGTTGTAAATACTGTAAAATTTAAGGTTCTTTCNAAAAAAGAAATTGAAGATTATATATCTACTGGTGATTGGAATGGAAAAGCTGGAGCCTATGGGATCCAAGGTTCTGCTGGTAAATTCATTCCTTGGATAGCAGGCTCTTTTTCAGCCATAGTTGGCCTACCTCTTTTTGAAACAGATAACTTGCTTNGCGAAGCGGGTTACACAATACGAAAAGTCAAAGAATGAAAGGTAAGATAGCTTTACTTGATAACTTTGAGGGTAAAGAGGCAGCTGCATTGCTAATCGATGGTAAATTGCACGATTTTTTCACAGAACCAGGTATGAAGGCACCTGGCGCTATTTTTAGGGTCAAGGTTAAGCATCAATTAAAGGGCTCTGGAGGGGTGTTTGTCGAAAGTCCAGATGGTGATTTTTTTTTACATCAAACAAGTAGTATTACTCCAGGTAAANTTATATTAGTTCAAGTTACTAGCTATGGTGATAGCNAAAAATTGCCGCGAGTCTCAACAAAAATACTTTTTAAAAGTAGATATGTGATTGTGACACCATTCGCTGATGGCTTAAATATAGCNAAAAGCATCCAAGATATTGATAGAAAAAGTCAGCTAAAGCAACTTGTCACAGAGGAGTTTGAGCATATTCCTTACGGTATGATCCTGNGATCCGCTTGNGCTCTCGCTAGTGATAATGAAATTATTGATGATTGTAGAAACATGATTAGTGCAGCTCAGAATGTATTATCAGATGAACATAACCAGATAGGTTTAGTATATCGAGCTCAATCACCGCATCAAATGGCATGGAGGGAATGGAGCGATATACCTACTGTAGACAAAAGAAATGGTGCGTTTTCTGATTATGGGGTTTTAGAATTAATTGATGAACTTAAAGATCCAAAAGTAATTATAAATAATAGTAACTATTATATTGAATCTACCAAGGCCTTTGTAGCTATCGATGTTAATACTGGTGGAGATATGTCATTTGCTGCAGGGCTNAAAGCTAATTTAGCTATGGCTAAAGATCTACCACGTCAATTGCGTTTAAGAGGTCTGGGTGGGCAAGTAGTTATAGATCCCGCACCTATGTCGAGGCGGGATCGTAAAACTTTAGAAAATGCGATTAAGTCTTCGCTCCGTAGAGACACCATCGAAACCAATTTTGTCGGATGGACGTCAATGGGTTTGATAGAGCTACAGCGAGCAAGAATTCGTCCCAATTGGTTAACTCTTTAAAGGAACTCAATTTAATTATTAATTACACTGGGTTTAAACTGCAGTATCTTTATAGTTAATTTCTTTTTTATCTTCACCCAGCCTGCCACGTCGAATGTGTAGTCTATTTAGAGCATTTAAATATGCTTTAGCTGATGCAACTACAGTATCAGTGTCTGACGACTGCCCCGTAGAAATATTTCCATTGTCATCCATTCGAACGGTCACTGTAGCTTGTGCATCTGTACCCTCAGTTACCGCATGCACTTGATAAAGCTGTAATCGTGCACTGTGAGGGTATAACGCTTTAACTGCATTAAAGGTTGCGTCGACAGGTCCATCTCCTTTGGCAATGGTAGATACTTCTTTGCCATCGATAACCAAGTTCATTTCAGCACTTTGCGGTCCGTGCGTACCGCATTTAACCTCCAAAGACATCAGAATTATATGATCATTTTCTGCATCTTCTCCAGCACGCATAAGCGCTATAAGATCTTCGTCATAAATTTCCTTTTTTCTATCTGCTAATTCTTTGAACCGAAAAAATACATCTTTCAATTGATTATCAGCCAGCTGATAGCCCAAATCTTCAAGTTTAGCTCTTAGTGCTGCCCTACCGGAGTGTTTACCTAAAACCAGATTTGTTTCTGACAATCCTATATCTTCAGGGCGCATTATTTCAAAAGTTTCAGAATTTTTCAGCATACCATCTTGGTGTATACCACTTTCATGGGCAAATGCATTTTTGCCAACAATTGCCTTATTAAATTGCACTGGAAAGCCAGAAACAGTTGCAACTCTCCTAGATAGGTTCATTAATTTAGTTGTGTCTATAACTGTATGGTAGGGCATTATGTCAGCTCTAACTTTAAGGGCCATCACAACTTCCTCAAGAGCTGTATTACCAGCGCGCTCTCCCAGTCCATTAATTGTGCACTCTATTTGTCTAGCGCCTCCTTCGACGGCTGCGAGAGCATTTGCTGTCGCCATACCTAAATCATTGTGACAATGAGTTGCAAATACCACCTGATCTGCTCCTGGCACATTCTCTATTAGCACTCGAATTAATTCTGCAGACTCCATTGGCGCAGTGTAACCGACTGTGTCTGGAATGTTTATTGTCGATGCACCAGCCTTAATTGCTATTTCTACCACACGCATTAAGTAATCGTGTTCTGTGCGGGTGGCATCCATTGGGGACCATTGGACATTGTCACATAAGTTTCGAGCGTGCGTTACTGTATCATGAATCAGTTCGGCCATCTGGTCTTTATTTAAATTTGGAATAGCTCGGTGTAAGGGAGATGTTCCAATAAACGTATGTATTCGAGGCGCATTAGAATTTTTTACAGCATCCCAGCACCGATCAATGTCCTTATAATTTGCCCGCGCTAATCCGCATATAGTTGCATTTTTTGATCGCAGAGCAATTTCACTAACTGCTTTAAAGTCTCCTTCAGAAGCAATAGGGAAACCGGCTTCGATAATATCTACACCCATGTCATCTAAAAGCTCGGCAATTTCGAGCTTTTCTTCATGGGTCATAGTTGCACCCGGTGACTGTTCACCGTCTCGAAGGGTTGTATCGAAAATTACTACCCTGTTATTATAGTTATCATTTGTCATTTAGGATCTCTATGTTTGGTATTTTTACTTAAGTTCGATGCGATCACAGCCTCCTCTGAGCGGACGCACCTTTAAGGCACGCTCAGAGGCTGCCTAGTAAAAGATTTTGCTTTTGCGTTTGTGCCATATTAATTTTAGACATTGAACTCATTTACACCAAGCCACTTATTAGCTGAGATGTTATACAGGCATTGGTTTAAAAGAAAACAATAAAATAATTATTGATCATAACGATTGCACTGTAGACACATTATTCTCTGAGTTATATTTCATTGTAGTGTTAGTATTTTGCAAGGTTAATGATTTTGAATGAACAAACAGAAAAAAATATAGAGAAAATTGAAGCAGTGATTTCTGAATTAATCCGAAATAATGAAGATTTATCCGATGTTGTTGCCGCTCAAAATAAAGAAATTTCAAAAATAAGAGATAGATTGCAATGGCTTTTAGAGCGAGAGTTTGAGCGCCAAAATATTGAAAGTGCAGTAATGGCTGACAAACCACCACCACATTGGTAGGTACGAAAGCAATTGTCATTTTACTGAAGCTAAAGTAGGCTTTAGAAATTAATAAATTAAGCACAAATAGGCGTACTATGAAATTTTTGGTTAAGTTTTTTCTATCTGCATTTTTGGTGTTTTCAGTTCCATTGGATGTTAGTGCTCAAGAAGATGTTGTAGTCACAAAGCAATATGATGACGGTGGTATGTATGAAGGCACATTCAAAAATGGATTGCAGCATGGAATAGGGACGTATCGGCTGCCGAATGGGTACGAATATAGTGGTGAATGGGTTGATGGGCAGATTTTGGGAGTTGGTGTTGCAAAATTCCCAAATGGCTCCGTTTACGAAGGGAATTTTATAAAAGGTAAGCCAGAAGGCTCCGGCAAAATTGTTTTTGCAGATGGGGGTACCTACGAAGGAACTTGGTTAGATGGGAAAATAACAGGACAGGGTGTGGCTGTCTATGCAAACGGCTCTAGGTTTGAGGGTGGTTTTCTGGAAGCAATGCATCATGGTCAGGGTATTATGACCAACTCGGATGGTTATGTTTACAATGGGGATTGGGTAAACGGAGTTAAGGAAGGTTCGGCAAAAATTACTTACCCAGACGGCTCAGTATACAACGGAAGTGTGATACGAGGCGCGCGAGAAGGCAAGGGCACTTTAGAGATGCCAGAAGGATTAATATTTGAGGGTTTTTGGAAAAACGGTGAGATTAACGGGTTGGGAAAATTAATACAGCCAAACGGAGATGTTTATAAGGGCGAACTTTCTAACGGTAAGAGAAATGGTAACGGCATCGTAGAATATGCAAACGGTGACGTATATGATGGAGAATTTACAGAAGATCAAAGAGCTGGTCAGGGCACTTTTTTAGGTTCTGACGGTTACAAATACGTGGGGGAGTGGGCCGAAGGGCAAATCCAAGGTAAAGGTGAAGTTACTTATCCTGATGGGTCATTCTATGCAGGAAACTTTGTCAATGGTTTGGCTAGTGGCAATGGTAAAATTCAGTATCCAGACGGTTCCGTTTATGATGGTGAGTGGAAGGCTGGTGTGATCGAAGGTATAGGCCGCGCTCAGTATTCAAACGGCGTAGTATATGATGGTGGATTTAAAAATGCTCGTAACCATGGTTTTGGAATAATGGATTATGGAAATGGATATATTTACGAGGGCGATTGGATGGATGGCAATCGTCACGGGAAGGGTTTATCAAAATTTGCTGATGGTATGGTCTATGAGGGTGACTATTTAAACGGAAAACGCCACGGTATTGGTAAAATAACACTGGCGGATGGGTTCAGATATGAGGGTGAATGGTTGGCTGGTGAAATAACCGGTGAAGGGATAGCAACGTACTCTAATGGCGATATTTATAAAGGCACTTTTGTTAATGGACGCCGTCAAGGGGAAGGTATAATCAAATTCGCAAATGGACGATCGGCTAAAGGTAAGTGGCAAGATGGTGCTCTGATAGATGCTGAGACTGCAATTACTGACACCGATATTGAGGCTTCCACTGGCAACGAATGAATACAGGTGTAATCAAATCGCACCGTTTTGTGATATTGCAGCAAGAGTTTTTTTGGCCTTAGCTAAGGTGGAAGTTTTCATGTTTTCGTCTTGTCTTTCCCAATTTCGATACATTTGTGCCATGCGTGGATTTGAAGAAAATTTTTCCTTATGTCGGATAAGGAAGTCCCAATATAGTGCATTAAATGGGCACGCCTGGTCGCCTAATTTATCTTTAACGTCATAATGGCAGCTCTTGCAATAATTGGACATTCTATTTATGTATGCGCCACTGCTGATGTATGGTTTTGATGCAACCAATCCTCCATCAGAAAATTGGCTCATTCCTAAAGTGTTGGGGGCTTCAACCCATTCAAAAGCATCGATGTAAACAGAAAGATACCACTGATGAACTTCTTTCGGGTCTACATCTGCTAGAAGTGCAAAATTACCAGTGACCATTAGGCGCTGTATATGGTGAGCGTAAGAGTAGTTCTTAGTTTGTAAAACCGCTTGAGATACACAACGCATCTTCGTGTCGCCACTCCAATAAAAACTCGGAAGTTTTCTCTTCGCTTTCAAATAGTTTTGATCTGTATATCCTGGCCCTTTTAGAAAGTATATTCCTCTTATGTACTCACGCCAACCAATTATTTGCCGTATGAAACCTTCCACAGCGTTTAATGGTGCGTCGCCATTAATAAAGGCCTCTTCTACTTTTCTACAGGTTTCTAGCGGATCGAGTAGACCAGTGTTAAGATACAAAGAAATAAGGGCNTGATAAAGAAATGGCTCATCGAGCATCATTGCATCTTGGTAATCCCCAAAAAAAGGTAGAGAATGCTGTATAAATTTGTCAAGAATTATGTTAGCATCTTCTGGCGTAACAGCATAATCGAAGGGGTATATTTCACCAAAGTGTGAACTATAGCGTTCATTAACGAGCGCTAACACATCTTTTGTTATTTCATCGTNCTTAAATATTGTAGGTTNCGTAGTTATGATTTCTTTAGGTGGTGATTTTCGGTTNTCTTGGTCAAAATTCCACTTTCCACCAGTGGGTTTATCNCNATCCATCAACAAACCAGTTTTTCTTCTCATCTCGCGATAAAAAAATTCCATTCGCAATGCTTTTTTATCATGNGCCCAATTTTCAAATTCTGCGTGTGATGCAATAAAGCGATCATCTTCGATTATTGAGACCTTAANAGGTGTATTTTCAAGTAATTCTATTAGACGCCATTCACCGGGCTTTGTGACAAATAGTTCATTNGCCTCTACTTTTTCTGCGTAACGGAGAACTTCGCCAATGATATTATGGGAATTCTGTGGATCGTCTATTTTACTATATAAAACTCTCCAACCTGACGCCTTAAGGGTGTCTGCAAAATGCCTCATAGCAGAAAAAATAAATGCGATTTTNTTTGGGTGATGCTTTACATATTCAGCTTCTGCATCCACTTCAGCCATTATTATTACATCTTTTGATTTGTTTGCTCGCTTAATTGCGGCNAGGTCCAAAGTCAATTGATCTCCCAACACTAGGATTAAATTTGGTTTTACCAAGGGATTTCCTTATCTGCCCAATCAAAAAATCTGCCGGTATGAGATGAGTCCTTATTTAAAGTTACATCTAAGATATTTTTTGCTGCCACTGCNGGAGTTTGAGTTGGATGCTTACTAGCATATTTGTAGGTAAGATTTGTATCAACGGTTCCGGGATGAATTGCAAGCACACAGGCATTCGGGTGAGTCCTGGATAATTCAATAGAAAAACTTTTAATAATCTGGTTCAATGCTGCCTTAGCTGCTCGGTAAGAATACCATCCTCCCAATTTATTATCTTCAATAGATCCTACCCTAGCCGATAATACTGAAACGATTGGCGATGACTTTTTGTCTAAAAATGATCTTAAATGCTTCAAAATAAGAGCTGGACCGATAGCATTGGTAGTAAACTGGTCAATCATATTATTTTCTAAGAGGTGGCTTACTGTTTTTTCTGGGGAGCTGTTAATTTCCAAAGCTCCTGTCGCAATTAATGTGAAGTCAAATGGCCCTTTCACANAGGTGAAAGCGGCCATCACGCTATCTTCATTTGTGATATCGATTTGATCTACGGATCGGGAAAGACATGTTACATCCCAATGTTGTTCCCGTAAAATTTTTACTACCGCGCCTCCTATTCCACCAGACGCGCCTAATATTAAAGCTCTTTTCATTAACTTGGACATAGAAGCAAGCAAGGAACATTCAAGAAGATTTCTTGCTCATTTGCTTACTCTGTAATAAATCATGCCGAGAAAATATGATGTGGGGTCCATTTGAAATGGCTAAGGACAAAAAACAATCGCGACCAAAGGCCGAAACTCCAAAAGGTTTTCGTGACTATTTTGATCAAGAAGTTTCNGAAAGAAATGAAATGTTACGTAAGGTTGCGGGTGTTTATCATCACTACGGGTTTGATGCATTAGAAACATCAGCTGTTGAAAATGTTGATGCGTTGGGTAAATTTTTACCAGATGTTGATAGGCCAAATGATGGAGTATTTGCATGGCAGGAAGATGATAATTCGTGGCTTGCATTACGATANGACTTAACTGCACCGCTTGCTCGTGTTTATGCACAGTACAGAAACGAATTGCCGAATCCGTATCGTCGATACGCTATGGGGCCAGTTTGGCGAAATGAAAAACCTGGTCCAGGCCGTTTTAGACAATTTTATCAATGCGACGCTGATACAATTGGGGCTTCAAATGTGTCTGCTGATGCTGAAGTTTGTGCAATGTTAGCAGATGCTTTGGAGGAGGTTGGGATACCTTCTGGCGATTATATGGTGCGGATAAATAATCGAAAAATTCTTAATGGTGTATTGGAAATGATAGGACTGGAAAACCAGTCTGTACGCCTTTCGGTCTTAAGGGTCATCGACAAATTTGATAAGGTTGGTGCTGAGGGGGTAGCAGAACTGTTAAGTGCTGGTAGACTGGATGCTTCTGGGGCATACATTGATGGGGTAGGTCTATCAAAAGAGCAAGCAGCGCNTGTTCTTGCATTTCTTACCGCAAAGGGCGACACAAATGAGAAAACGCTCTTGAACTTACGTGAAGTTGTTGGAAACTCGACTNCTGGATCCGAGGGTATATCAGAGTTGGATATGATGGCCGAACTCTTAACTGTNGGTAATTATTCCTCTACGCGGGTTCAGCTAGACCCGTCAGTTGTAAGAGGTCTAGAGTATTATACCGGTCCTGTATTTGAAGCAGAATTGACATTCGAGATACATGATAAAAAGGGAAGGAAAAGACAGTTTGGCTCTGTTGCAGGTGGAGGTCGCTACGATGACTTAGTGAAACGCTTCACGGGTCAAGCTATTCCAGCCACNGGNGTTTCAATTGGCGTAGACAGACTTATGGCTGCATTGAGAGAGAAAAATGGATCTAGAAAGGATACTATTGGGCCAGTTGTGGTAACAGTTATGGATCGAGAAAGGCTCAATGATTACCTTAGTATCGTGTCTGAATTACGATCCTCTGGTATTCGTGCAGAAATCTATTTGGGAAATCCAAAGAATTTTGGCAATCAATTNAAGTATGCGGATAAACGGCGTTCACCAGTAGCNATAATAGAAGGCAGTGAGGAAAGAGATAAAGGCCTNATCCAAATNAAAGACTTAATATTAGGTGCGCGACTTGCCGAAAGTGCCTCCTTGGATGAGTGGAAGGAAAGACCAAGTCAATTTACTGTGCCNAANAANGAAATGGTCTCTAAGGTGCAAGAGATNCTGAGAGCTTTGAAAAAGTGAATGAGCAAAAANAGATAGAATTTGANGCTGACCGAATTCTNCGGTTGTTTTCGAACTCAGGAGCAAAAATAGTNCAACCTGCTATTTTGCAGCAGGCAGATANTTTGCTNGACTTATATGGTGAAGATATTCGAGCGCGTGCCTATGTTACCAGTGATCCGTTTAATGGTGANATGATGCTAAGGCCTGATTTTACTGTGCCGATTGTAAAAAAACATATGAATGATTTAATGGGGGACGAAACTGCCCGTTATGCTTATTGCGGTAAGGTGTTTCGGCGTCAGGAGAGAAACTCAGATCGAGCGAGTGAATATTTACAGGTAGGGTATGAGATCTTTGATCGCGCAGACGTAGTTAAGTCTGACACAGATGCTTTTTGTATAATAAAAAAGGCTTTGGGTGACTTGCCACTAAGAATTGTTACTGGCGATATTGGTATCCTGATGGCTGCCGTATCGGGTTTAAAAACGACTGATAGACGGAAAAGAGCTCTGTTGCGCCATATATGGCGGCCCAAAAGGTTTATTACTACCTTAGAAAATTTTACTAACGACCTAAGCCTATCAACTGAGAGATTTGATGGCTTTGACGAAGAGACTAGTTTTGGTAAACACGCTAAAGAAATTGGCTTAAGGAGTAAGTCTGAGATTACTAAGCGTATTGAAAATTTACTACTAGATGGTAAGGCAGCCCCAATTTCAACAAAAGAACGGGGTGTTATAAATTCATTGCTTAACATTGGTGACAAATGTCCCCAAGCATTAATTCAGCTAAAAGCTCTTTTACCTGATATGCCTGCTCTTAAGATTGCTATTGAAAAATTTGAAAGGCGATTGGCAGCCTTAGATAAAGCGAATGTTGATCTATCCGTAATTGATTTTGAGATTAGCTATGGCAGGACTTCTATGGAATATTACGACGGGTTTGTTTTTGGTT
>PAHS01000053.1 GCA_002711145.1 Marinovum sp.
AGTTTCAACAACATTTAAGACATCACCAGCCTCCGGAGTTCCATTTAATCCAAGAACTTCGACGGGAACTGAAGGTCCAGCTATATCTACGCGCTTGCCCTGGTCATTAATAAGGGCTCTTACTTTACCCCACTGTTCACCGACAACAAAAATATCGCCCCGTCGTAACGTACCGCGTTGGACCAGTACTGTTGCTACAGGCCCACGGCCAACATCAAGTTGAGCTTCAATAACTGCGCCTTGAGCTGCCCTATCTGGATTTGCATTAAGCTCCAAGATTTCTGCCTGGAGTGCTATAGCTTCTAATAACTCATCTAATCCAGTTCCATTGATAGCGGAGACTTCAACGTCTTGAACTTCGCCAGATAGCTTTTCTACTATTACTTCATGTTGAAGCAAATCGGTTCTTACTTTGTCTGGATTTGCCTCAGCACGGTCAATTTTATTGATCGCTATAATCATTGGCACATTAGCGGCCTTCGCGTGGTTTATTGCTTCGATAGTTTGCGGCATCACTGCGTCGTCTGCGGCCACAACCAACACGACAATATCGGTAACCTGAGCACCTCTAGAGCGCATCGAGGTGAACGCAGCGTGTCCCGGAGTATCAAGGAAACTTATTATATCGCCTCTCTTAGTTTCGACTTGGTAAGCACCAATATGCTGAGTGATTCCACCAGCTTCGCCAGCTGTTACTTTGGTATTTCTAATTGCATCCAGTAAGGATGTTTTCCCGTGATCTACATGGCCCATAATTGTAACTACAGCTGGTCGGGATTTTAAATCACTTTCAGAGTCTTTGATCTCGTTGATGACATCTTCAACGTCCGCATCAGAAACTCTCACAACCTTGTGACCAAACTCTTCTACAATTAACTCTGCGGTATCAGCATCAATGACTTCATTTTGCGTCACCATCATACCCATTTTCATCAGCGATTTTACAACTTCAGCCACGCGCTCAGCCATTCTATTAGCCAATTCTGAAACCACGATAGCCTCAGGAATTTGGACGTCTCGAACAACTTTTTCGCGCTCCTGCATTTGCCCCATGGCTTTTTGGCGCGCTCTTTCCTGTTTACGCTTCATTGCTGCCATTGATTTTTGTCGACCGCCCTCACCCTCGAGTGCTTGGCTAATCGTTAATTTTCCGGATCGACGCCCAAACCCTTCTCGACCTTTTATGTTTCTTTTTTCGCTGGGCTCATCTTCTCGAGGTTTCTTTTTTTGAGCAGACTGAGGAGATTTTTGCTCTTTTAGCACAGTCTCTGGATCACCTTTGGGCACTGGTGCACTGAGCGCTGCTTGTTTGGCTAATTCTTCGACCTCTATCCTTGCGTTCTCTTCGTCTGCCTTTTTGCGAGCACGGCTCTCAGCATCTCTTTGTTCTTTTTCTTTAGCTTCTTGTTCGGCTCTTTTTCTATCGCGCTCTTCTTGTCGTGATTGTTCTTCAGCTATCCGTTCAGATTTTTCCTCTGCTTCACGAGCTTTTGCAGCTTGCAAAGCTTTCATTCGACGCTCCATCTCAGCGTCTGTAACACCGGAGGGCCTTGCGTTTATCGTTGTTCCCGCCACTTGCGCACCATCCAAAGGTTTTATAGTGCCCGATTTTGGGACCACGACGCGTTTACGCTTGGTTTCGACAACAACACTCTTGCTACGTCCGTGGCTAAAGCTTTGTTTGACATTACCTGCACGGGGTCCGCCCCGTAACCCTAGAGTTTTTTTGCCATCACTATCGCTCATTTAGTTGTCTTTTCCTTTCAGGTGATTTTTCACCAAAGTTCCGTCGAAGACCCTTTAATCTGTGAGCTTCGTCTACTATACGTTTGGCTAAACCGCCAGATGTAACCGCACAATGAATTGCATTTTGTCTCCCAAATGCCTCGCCTAGCTCAAAAGCACTAAGGCATCCAATAAATTTTGCTTTATCTGGGGTGCTTAGTTTTGATTTTCCACGACCAGAGCCATCAAAAGCTTGTATTAGCAGTGCAACTTTATCTTTCGATAGTAATTCCTTGACTTTTTCATAACCACATACCGCTTGTCCGGCTTTGCGTGCCAATCGTATTAAATCTAGCAACCTTCTTGATTGAAGGGTTTCTAGCTCAATAATTAAACCTTCTTTAATTTTCAAATTTTGTCTGGTTATTTTATCAAAGAGCTTTTTTTCTATGGCCGACTGCAAAGAGAACCTATCTGCCTTGATCCAAAGACCTCTTCCAGGCAGTTTGGCAGCCAGATCAGGCAGAACTTGATTTTCAGGATCAACTACGAAACGGTACATTTCATGTTTCTCCCTTATCTCTCCCGTTGCGATACACTTTCTTTTCTTACTGCAAAGTGTGCTTTTATGCTGAACAGTATTTTTCATGTCAGCTTTCTAGTTCATTTTCCTCTGCAGCTTTAGGCGCAATATCATCTGGATTTACCCATCCTAGAATTACTCTAGCTGTCATAATTAGGTCTTGTGCTTCCTCAAGGCTGACCCCATGGCTTTCTAAAAGCCCATCATCTTTGACTCTCTCACCATCCACAGTTGTCCAACCCCCGGCTAGTTCCCAGTCTGCACACTTTGCAAACTCTTCAACCGATTTTATCCCATCATCAGCTAGCGCGAGTAACATTTTTGGTGTTAGACCATCAAAGTTAAGCAATGCTTCCTCTACACCAAGGTCACGTAACTTCTTTAGTGCTTCTTGGGCTTCTTTTTCAAGAAATTCACGTGCTCGAGTTTGTAGTTCGCTTGCGGTCTCTTCGTCTACACCGTCGATCACCATTAATTCATCTAACTCCACGTAAGCTACTTCTTCCAGACTGGAGAAGCCCTCAGAAACAAGAAGTTGTGCAAAAAACTCGTCCAAATCCAGAGTTTCCATGAACAAACTAGTGCGTTCCTCAAATTCTTTTTGACGACGTACTGATTCTTCAGCTTCAGTTAGGATATCAATGTCGAGATTGGTTAGTTGACTTGCCAGGCGGACATCTTGCCCTCTACGTCCAATTGCAAGAGATAGTTGATCATCTGGAACAACCACTTCAATTTTTCCAGCTTCCTCATCCAGGACAACTTTAGTTACCTCCGCTGGCTGCAAAGCATTTACCAAAAATGTTGGTTGATCGTCGTTCCAAGGAATAATATCAATTTTTTCTCCTTGTAATTCATTAACAACTGCTTGTACCCTGCTTCCTCTCATCCCAACACAGGCTCCGACTGGATCAATTGAACCATCGTTCGTAAACACAGAAATTTTTGCCCGAGAGCCAGGATCTCTTGAAACTGACTTTATCTCAATGATCCCTTCATAGATTTCGGGAACCTCCATTTTAAAGAGTTCTGCCATGAATTCCGGTGCTGTTCTTGATAAAAAGATTTGAGGACCCCTCATCTCCCTTCTTACGTCTTTTATGTAACAACGAATTCTATCACCTGAGCGATAACTTTCTCTACCAATTTTTTCATTTCGGCGTAGCATTGCTTCACCGCTGCCAACATCAACTATAACGTTGCCATATTCTTCGCGTTTAACAACCCCATTAATTATAGTGCCAGCACGGTCTTTAAACTCTTCAAATTGTCGGTCGCGCTCTGCTTCTCGCACTTTTTGTAAAATTACTTGTTTAGCTGATTGAGCTGCTATTCGTCCCATATCCACAGGGGGTATTTCTTCAATAAATTGTTGACCAACTTCTGGATTTTCCATGTATTGTTTGGCCTGATCCACGGTCATTTCAGCTTGGTAATTTTCTAACAATTCTTCTTCTACGACTGTACGCACCCGTGTGAAAGTAGCTTGGCCAGTTTTTCGATCGATGGAAACCTGTATATCCATCTCAGAACCATAACGTGATTTAGCGGCACGGGATAAACTTTCTTCCATAGCTTCCAGGACTAGGCTGGGGTCTATCATTTTTTCCCGTGCTACCGCCTCAGCTGTTTGTAATAGTTCTAACTGATTTGCAGAAGTTATAGCCATTTTTTATTCCTCATTATGTTCTATTTGTGTATCGATTTCGTCAAAATTTTCTTCATTTAAAACAGGTATTTTTGTGTTTTTCTGGAGCATTTGCTTGATCAAATCATCTGATAAAACTAATCGTGCTTCGGAAAGCCAACTAAATTTTAAACCAACTGTGCCCTCTTCGAGGTTGATAAGTACTTCATCATCGTCAATTCCAGCTAAAACACCTCTAAACCTACGTCGTCCATCGATTAGTTCTGTTGTTTCTAGCTTGGCTTCAAAACCCTGGTACGAGTCAAAATCTTTTTTTCTTGTAAGAGGTCGGTCAATGCCGGGACTTGAGATCTCCAGTGTATAGTTTTCCGCTATCGGGTCCTCTACATCTAATATTGTGCTTATCGAAGTATTAATTTCTGCTAATTGATCTACTCCTATCGGCGAGCCTCGACCGTCTGCCATAATCTGAAGTGTGCTAGGGGCACTAGTGGATAATCTAACACGCACCATTTCAAATCCTAAATCTTCTAAAATTGGATTTACGAGCTCCGCCAGTTTTTTATCCATATAGGATTTTGCTATTAAGTTATTAATCATTATCTCAAATAAAAAAACGGGCCCGCGGCCCGTTATGTTAAATCGGTGGAGTGTTAGCTGCCCAACACACCGCTGTTAGATTGCGTATAATTATAATATTTTATATTTGCAAGTGTTCAATTTTGAAGTTGTCAGTCACTTTAGCTCCGTGGTAAAATCCCCTAATTAATATGGATAGTGATTTTGGAACTAAGCTCCCAGGAAATAGACGCAGTTTTGTTATCACTTAAGGTATCAATTTGGTCTGTTATCTTTAGTCTTTTACCAGCAATCTATATTGCATACGTCCTGTCTCGGAAAAAATTCTGGGGCCGCCAGGCCCTTAATGTTATTGTTCATATCCCACTAATACTACCTCCTGTAGTCACTGGGTATTTTTTACTGATTCTATTTAGTCGGGCAGGAGTAATCGGTCGTTTTTTAGATACCTATTTTGGAGTCACATTTGCATTCCATTGGTTTGGAGCAGTATTAGCTGCCGCTATTATGTCTTTCCCGTTGATGGTTCGCGCCTTTAGATTAGGTTTCGACAGTGTTGATCCAAAACTAGAAGTAGCTGCTCATTCGTTGGGCGCAAATAGATTTATAATCTTTTTAACGATAACTTTGCCATTGATTATTCCAGCTTTAATCACGGGTGCAGTGTTGGGGTTTGCAAAGTCTATGGGAGAATTCGGAGCTACAATCACTTTCGTGTCGAATATACCAGGACAAACCCAAACAATACCTTCGGCAATTTTTGAGTTTTTGCAACTCCCAGGTAACAATTTTATGATCGTAAGATTAGTTTGTCTCTCCCTACTTATTTCCATTGGCGCATTATATATTTCTGAGGTTCTCGCCAGCAGGTTGAGTAGGAGAGAGCAAAGCTAATGAGTATAAATGTAAACATAGAAAAGACTATGGGCGACTTCTGCCTTAAAACAAAATTTGATGCTGATATTGGTATTACTGCTATTTTTGGATCTTCTGGTGCCGGAAAATCGACACTGGTAAATCTTATAGCGGGGCTTGTGAAACCCAAAAGTGGTCATATAAAAATATTTAATAAAGTAGTTTTTGACAGTAAACAAAAAATTAATGTTCCTGTTCATAAGCGTGGGATTGGGTTTGTATTCCAAGATTCACGGCTATTCCCACACATGAAGGTTGAGGCAAATTTAAAGTATTCAAATAGATTTGGTCGGAGGGGTCGTCTAAGCTCCTTCTCAGAAATTGTGGATATTCTTGATTTAGGACAAATTTTGCAAAGGTTACCTGGAAATTTATCAGGTGGTGAAAAGCAAAGGGTGGCGATCGGTCGTGCCTTATTAAGCAACCCGAAAATATTAATATTGGATGAACCTCTTACTGGTCTTGATGAGGGATTGCGATCAGAAGTAATTCCTTATTTAGAATTTTTACGTGATCATTCAAAATTACCAATTTTGTATATCAGCCATTCTCAATCTGAAGTTGCCAGACTTTCTGATAAAATAGTAGTTCTTGAGAATGGTAATATTCTTGAGCACGGTGAAACCTTGCAAATATTATCTAGTTTCAGAGTTGCTAAGAAGCTTGGTTTAAGAGATCTTTCTTCGTTTATAGAAGCAACTGTTTCCACGCATGCATCTGACGGTATCACGGAGTTAGACTTTTCGGGTTCTAAATTATTTTTACCACAAATAGATGTACCAGTAGGCAGCAAGATATATTTAAGAGTGTTAGCAAAAGATGTAACTCTCGCAATCAAGAAGCCTGAAAAGATTTCTGCTCTTAACATAATTAAAGGTAAGGTAGATGAGATCGTAATGGGAAATGGACCTGGTGCTCTTATAAGTCTAAATGTTGGAGGGCATAGGTTAGTAACTCGGATAACACAGCGTTCGCTTATTGCTATGAACTTAAAACTTGGACAAACTTGCTTTGCGTTCTTAAAAACAGTTTCTGTCGCTACTTCTGATATTATCATTTAAAATTTTTATGTGAAACCTTGTATATACTACCTCAGGTAGATTGATCGCAGCACTTGGGTCTTTTAGCTGTGCCATAGAAAATGTAAGTTTTTTAATCTTATCTGTCCTAACGTCGCATTGCTCTATTGTTAACCATTCAGAGAAAATATATATAATCAGATCTTCCTGGAATTGGGCAGCCCCTTCATCAATTAATGTGATAACCGTTGAACCAAATTCGTGTTCGATCAAGAACATTAAGTCGTCAGCTTATTATGTCATTAGCAATTCCGTAGTGCGATAATAATCTAGATTTCAACAGTTACAGCCTGATTTTGATCTTATTTTTTTGCTATAAACATTAAATTATTTGCAGGCATTTCTATAACAGCTTCTGGACATAGATTATTTGCTTCGATTTCATCCAGTATATCAAAGTCGTCCTTGTATCCGATCTCTGGGTCGCATGCTACAAGTGAGGAGTGAAACTTAATATCTTCGTCACTTGTAAGTTCACTACCTCTCATAAATGGTCCATAAAATATTAAATAGCCATTACTGTTAAGAGCGGACGAACTTCCTCTTATGAGACTTTTCATTTCTTTAAAGCTGATTAGATGGAGGATATTAATTGCGATTATTGCGTCATAATTATTGATTTGTGTGTCCCATTTTTCGACTGTGGCATCAATCAGTAATGGCCGTTTGATGTTCGCTTGAGTTATTTCTTGTATATAAGCCTCAATGCTCTCTAGGCGCTGTTTGTCAATATCACTTGGTTGCCATTCTAGATTAGAAAACTTCTCAGAAAAATAAATGCAATGCTGACCCGTACCACTGGCAAGCTCCAATACTTTTCCTTTGTCTGGCAAATACTCAGAGAGAACTTCTAATATGTATGGAGCATTTCTTGAAGCAGAGTCGGAATATAATTTTTTCATACCAATATCCGTTGCTTGGCTTGCTGTGGCAGGTAGTTTTTCTCGCTGTGGCATTAAAACCTACCCGGCAAAAGAGCCTCAAGTATTTCGCGCTCAACTGAAACTGTTCTCTCAAGAAATAAATCGGACAATAGTTGACTTGCGGCTGCGGCCGTTTGGAAACCATACCCACCTTGACCAGCAAACCAGAAAAAAGAAGGGTTATTTTTATCTGGTCCTATTACCAAATTTCCATCTGGAGCGAAGCTTCTTAATCCAGCCCAGTTCGATAGCATACGGTCTATGGGAACATTTATTACGCNCTGAAAAGACTCAACTCCAACGGCTAAAGTTTCATCATCTGCCCATGCGTCATGAGGATCTACCATTTCTTTATCAGCAGGTGATATTATCAGGTTCCCCGCATCAGGTTTTGCATACCATGTTTCTCCAACACCATCGATCATAGGCCAGTTTTGAACATCTATACCTTCGGGTGCCTGCATTCTAGCAATAGAGCGTTTATATGGTATGATATTAAGTTTTGAGACCCCGCAAAGTTCCGCAACCTGATCGGCCCAAGCACCGGCTGCGTTGATCAATACGCTTGCTGCGATCTCGCCATCTGAACTTTCTATAGCCCATTTCTTATCTTTTTTATAAGCAGCTATCAGCTTTGTTTTTTTTCGTATTTGGGCCCCATTTTCTACGGCGCTCTTTCTGTAGTACTCGTAGAGTTTATTTGTATCAATATCGTAAACATCAGGTCTGTAGGCTTGTCGTGTTATACCTTCTTTCTTAAGAGCTGGGATGAGTTGAAAAGCTTCGTCAATCGAAATACATTTTAAGCCTAAATCTTCAGAGTCGGTCTGAAAATGTTTTTCTTCACCTTTTTTACCAAGTAATAACAGGCCTCGCTTAGCTAAAAATCCTTGGCTTTCGGATTTTAGGAAAGTCAAACTTGCTTTATTTAATTCTTTCGTGACGCGGTTACCATAGTCTTCAATATATGTTGCGGCAGATCTCGCAGATGAATGATAGCACAATTCAGGTTCGGCTTCTAATAAGACGACCTCTGCGAATGGTGCTAACTGAGCGCATGCTGATATCCCTGCGATTCCTCCACCGATTATTAAGACATCAGGCATTAGAGTTCTTTCGGTAGGGGTTTTATTGTCCAAAAATGATGCCCTCGTAGTTCCACGAGGGCATCAAAGTTATTATTGTGGAATATCTCCATTAATTCCTTCTACGTAGAAGAACATTCCGGCTAGGTCGCCGTCATTAGCCACCTCTCCATCACCTAACCATGCAGATCCGTCTTGTTTTTTCAATGGTCCAGTAAATGGGTGGTAGTCTCCTGAAGCTAACCGAAACTTCAGTGCTAATGCTTCAATTTTTACATCCACAGGGACTGCACTGGAGATTTCTCCGATGCCTACCATCTGATCTCCAATTCCATGCCAAGTATCAACGGACTCCCATGAGCCATCAATAACTGCTTGTGTTCGAGCGATGTAATATGGTGCCCAATCATCGATTATGGATGAAACACGTGGTTTGGGACCAAAATCTGCCATATCAGCAGCTTGCCCAAAAGTTATCACATTGCCTGCTTTTGCTGCTGCAGCATGTGGCGCTGTTGTGTCAGTATGTTGTAAAATCACATCCGCGCCTTGTTCAATAAGAGCCGTTGCCGCATCTGCCTCTTTAGCAGGGTCAAGCCAAGTATATATCCAGATTATCTTAAACTCGACGTCAGGATTTACTTTTTTGGCATGGATATATGCAGAATTAATCCCTCGTACAACCTCAGGGATCGGAACTGAAGCAATATAACCAATAATATTTGATTTGGTCATTCTTCCAGCTATGTGACCTTGTATTGCTCTTCCTTCATAAAATCTAGCGGAATATGTTGATACATTTTCGGATCGTTTAAACCCTGTTGCATGTTCAAATTTAACCCCGGGGAATTTCTTTGCTACATTTATAGTTGGATCCATGTAGCCATAAGAAGTTGTGAATATTAAATCAGCACCACTAAGTGCCATTTGCGTCATAACTCTTTCAGAGTCTGCACCCTCTGGTACATTCTCTTGGTAAACCATTTCTACTTGATCTCCAAAATACTCTTTCATCACTAGAGCATTTTCATGGTGGATTTGTGTCCATCCACCGTCATTAATTGGACCAACATAAACGAAGCCAACTTTAGTATCGGCGGCGAAAGATGTTGATAAACCCAGGGCCAATGAAGCAATTGTGGCGCTGAAAAGTTTTCTGATTTTCATAATTCTCTCCTATAATAAGCAACTAGATGTGGAATGTTTTTCCTAACGATCCGGGTGACGAGTTTTTCCCATTGACAGATATAAACACTAATACGCAAATAGTCACGAGGTATGGTGACATTGAAAGTACTTCAACCGGTATTTTTACACCAGCTGCCTGCAAGTTTAGCTGTAATACAGTGATTCCGCCAAATAAATATGCACCCAGTATAACTTTCGACGCATTCCAGTTTGAAAATACGACAATTGCTAACGCTATCCAGCCGGTACCAGCGGTTAATCCATCTGTCCATTGTGGAACTCTTACGAGTGAAATATAAGCTCCTCCTAGGCCACTACATGCTCCGCCAAACATAATGGCCAACATGCGGACAAGCTGTACATTGTAACCTAATGCATGAGCTGCATCATGATTTTCTCCTACAGCTCGTAAGATCATTCCGGCTCGAGAAAACTTTAAAAAAATGTAAAGTATGAGTGTAAGTAAAATTGAAAAGTATAAAAGTATATCATGATTAAAAAACATTGGACCAATAAACTTCAGATCAGATAGAAAAGGAAAATACACTGGTTCTAAAAGTTCTGTTTTTTGACTTCCAAGAAACTCTCCAATGAGTGAGGATAAGCCAAGCCCGACTAAAGTTAAGCCTAAACCTGTAGCGACTTGGTTTGATTTAAAATAAAGCACCATAATTCCGAAGATACCTGAAAATATAGAGGCAAATATGGCTGCAAAAACAAATCCCAGGTATGGATTTGAAAAATGTATTGATGAAAAAAGACCAACTACAGCGCCGATGATCATCATCCCTTCAACACCAAGGTTCAAAACACCTGATTTTTCGACAATAGTTTCACCTAATGCAGCTAGCAAGATAGGTGTGGCTGATATCATCAATGATGCAACTAGTAGCGCTGGGTTGATTGTTGATAGGTCCATTAACTTCTTTTCCTTGAAACTCTGTAATTAACTAAAATATCTGCTGCTAGTAGGAAAAACAAAAGCATGCCCTGGAAAAGTTGTATTGATGCTGCAGGTAATTGNAGNTGAAATTGTGCGAGTTCCCCACCGATATAAGTTAAAGCCATTAGTAAGGCCGCTAGAAGTATTCCAACAGGGTGTAAACGGCCTAAGAATGCAACGATGATTGCCGTGAAACCATATCCTGAGTTGAATGAAGATGTAATTTGNCCAGCTTGTCCGGTAACTTCAAATATACCAGCTAACCCGGCCAGCGTCCCCGAAATTCCAAGACAGAAAAATACAATAAGATTTGGATTGACTCCAGCAAATTTTGCAGCTTTTGGAGCTTCCCCAGTCAATTTGACTTGATACCCTAAGGTGTGTTTTTGAAATATAAAATACGCAAATATTACGGATATAAGAGCGAAGATAACCCCCCAGTGTAAACCTGTTCCAGTTATCAGTTCGTTATTTGCCGAACTGGCATATTGATTAAGGTTTCTGGAACCAGGGAANCCCATTCCCTCTGGATTTCTCAGTAGACCTTGGCTTACAGAAATGAGGATAGATTCAGCCACATAAACAAGCATTAAGGATACCAGTATTTCGTTAGTTTTGAAATAAATCNTTAGTACGACCGGTATCATAGCCCATAAGAAGCCTCCAATAGCGCCAAAAAGCACCGCTAAAGGGAATACAATGATAGACTCATAAGGATAAAAAGCTAAAGCTACTCCGCCACCAATGACTGCACCAATTATATATTGACCTTCTGCACCAATATTCCAAACTCCTGCTTTAAAACCAAATGACAATCCTATTGCGATCAANATCAAGGGACCTGCTTTAATCAAAAGCTGTGGCCGAGAATAAGCTGCATAATTAGGGTGAAATAAAGGATCCCAGAATATTATTTTAAGTGACTCAAGTGGAGGTTTTCCTAGAGTGGAGAACAATATTGCTCCTGCAATCAATGTAAGAATAACCGCCAATATTGGAGTAAAAATTATCCAAAACTTTGAAGGCTGGGGCCTTTTCTCAAAACTTAGCATCTGATAATTCCAAATTTCTTTTGCCGCCCATCATTAATCCGATTTGATCAACTGTTAGATCTCTTGTAGGTAGTGCATCAGATAATTTGCCCTCATTTAGTGCTGCAAATCGATCACTTATCTCTAGAAGTTCGTCCAAATCCTGAGAAATAATTAAAATTGCAGCTCCATTGTCGGCTAATGTCAAAATGGCTTGGCGGATGGAGGCTGCTGCGGCGGCGTCAACACCCCATGTTGGTTGGTTCACTACAAACACTTTTGGTTCTTGCTGTATTTCACGGCCAATGACGAATTTTTGTAAATTACCTCCTGATAGTGAGCGAGCAACATTTTCAATACTAGGGGTACGAACGTCAAATTCTTCTATAATTTTTTCAGTAAAAGCTCTAGTTTTCTCCCAGTCAATAAAACCTTTTGAAACTAAGTGTTGGGATTGCGACGCAGTCATCAAAGTATTCTCTACTAGGCTCATATTTGGCGCGGCTGAGTGCCCTAATCTTTCCTCTGGAGCGGATAAAACGCATAGCTCACGTCTTGTTCGGGGTTTATCCGCCGTAATTATGCGATCCTCGAGTTTAATCTGACCGCTTTCTGCAATTAATTCACCTGATAATATTGATAATAACTCGTCCTGCCCATTTCCAGCAACTCCGCCGACACCAAAAATTTCGCCTGCGTGTAAATCGAGCGTCAAATTACTGAGTGAAGTCCCAAACGTGTTGATACTTTTGCTGACAATGTTTTCCAAGGATAAAAGTATATTGCCGATCTCGCGTTTTTTTTGCTGTGGGATTTGTATGCTCGAACCTACCATCATTTCTGCTAATTCGTTTGAACTCGTTTTGCTGGGCGTACAGGTTTCAACTTTTTTTCCAAGTCGCAAAATTGTGGCTGTATCGCATAATTNGCGAATTTCCTCCAATTTGTGGCTGATGTAGAGAATCGACCGTCCCTCAGACTTTATTTTCCGTAAAGTCTCAAATAAAATTTGTACTTCTTGTGGTGTCAAAACTGACGTGGGTTCATCCATAATTAATAATTTTGGTTCTTGTAATAGACACCTCACAATTTCAACACGCTGTCTTTCTCCCGCTGATAAGGAGCCAACTGTTTTGCNGGGCTCAAGTGGGAGTCCATAAGAGTTAGAAACAGATTTAATTTTTTTTGCTAAGTCTCTTTGGTTCGGTGGACTTTCCATACCTAATGAGATATTTTCAGCAACGCTCAGGGCCTCAAATAGGGAAAAATGTTGAAAAACCATTGCAATTCCAGCTTTCCTCGCCTCACTTGGAGATCCTGGCACATAATGCTTGCCATTCAATGACATCCTACCGTTGTCGGGTTTTACCAAACCATAAATTGTTTTTACGAGTGTAGATTTACCTGCCCCATTTTCACCAAGCAGCGCATGGACTTCACCAACATTTATATCAAAAGAAACGTCACTGTTGGCTATTACACCGGGATATGATTTAGAGATACCTTCGAGCTCAAGCAATTTTTTTGTCAACGACTTTGCCCTGTTCTAATTCCCGATTTCTTTCCACCCAATCGATTACGACGCCTAGAGCGATATGTTGAGGATGCTTCCCATATTTCTTGTATCCTATTGGACATTCAATTTGATCAATTTTTTCTTCACTGTGCCCAATCGACAAAAGTTTCGTTTTAAATCGTGTAAACTTTGTTTTTGATCCAATTAACCCTGCCCATTTAAAATCATGTTTAAGGATTTCGTTACAGATTTCCAAATCGATTTTGTGTGAGTAGGTCAGTATTAAATGTTCGGCATTTGGTTGTGCTCTTTTTACAAATTTATCTGGTGTGTCATATACTATTTTGTGCACATTGGAGAATTCCAAATTTGGGAATCTGCTAGGATCTGTATCCAACCAAAAAACATCCAAGTTTGGCATGGGAGCTAGAAGTGATAATATTGCGGAGCCTACATGGCCCGCGCCCCATATCCATATAGAAGCCTTTTCAGTAATAACTTTTTCAATTAACCACCCATCAGAAAGTGTATGGTCAAGGCTAATTCCCCCGGTCGAATATTTTTTCACTAGTTCTTTTACAGGCTGTGAAGCCTCTGTTTTATCAGAAATCGATCTCACATTTAAATTTTTATCTTTCAAATTCGCTACATCTTTTTCATCATAATACTCTGTAACTATCTTAACAAAACCTCCGCAGCATTGTCCCAGCTGGGGACCTAATGGATACGACTTTATGTCTGTTTTCCCCGTTTCAGATAATCTGCGAGCTGATTTTATCGCCTGGAATTCAAGATTGCCTCCTCCTATTGTGCCGTGTATCCCATCCGCCCAAACATACATCTCTGTGCCGCTTCCTCTAGGAGTTGAACCCTTAACCTCAAGGATTAAGATCCTCGCAACTGGTCCATTAGAATTTACAACTTTCTTTAGGGTACTATAATCAAGTGCCATTCATAGACCTGACTGCCTTGAGAATGTTTTCAGGTGTGGCTGGTGCGATTAAGTTGGGCCAGTCATTACCACAAGCTGATAATGCATCCCTTAAAGCAAGAAATACAGATATACCAAGCATAAAGGGAGGCTCTCCAACAGCCTTTGACTTGTAAATGGTATCTTCAGTATTCAAATTATCAAACAGGCTTACATTAAAAATTTTTGGCCGATCAGATGCACAAGGAATTTTGTAAGTTGATGGTGCATGAGTTTTTAATTCACCCTGTTTGCTCCACACAAGTTCTTCGGTTGTAAGCCAACCCAGACCTTGGATAAAGCCACCTTCAATTTGTCCGATATCTATTGCTGGATTTAGGCTATTTCCAGCATCGTGTAATATATCAGTCCTCAATAATTTGAATTCACCCGTTAAGGTATCTACAACAACTTCTGAAACTGCTACGCCGTATGCAAAGTAATAAAATGGTCTCCCTTTCCCAATAATTCGGTCCCATTCCAATTTAGGCGTTTTGTAAAAGCCAGTAGATGAAAGACTGATACGCTGTGTGTATATCTCCTGAATAGCATCCTCAAAGGCTATATCAAAGTTACTGCCTTTAACCCTTCCATCTTCAAATTTAACATCATTATTGTTTGCTCGATATTTCTCAATGAAGTAGGATGATATTCTAGCGCAAATAATCTCGCAGGCCTCTTTGACTGCCATGCCATTTAAGTCACTTCCAGAACTAGCTGCCGTTGCCGAGGTGTTGGGGACTTTTGTAGTATCAGTAGCGGTAATTTGGACTTTATTTATTGGTATTCCAAAAACATGTGCTGCTACTTGTGCAACTTTTTGGAAGAGACCCTGACCCATTTCGGTGCCACCATGGTTAATTTTTACAGAGCCGTCATTATAAACGTGAACAAGTGCTCCTGCTTGATTAAGTTGTGTAAGTGTGAACGAAATTCCAAATTTCACAGGATTGAAAGCTATCCCTTTTTTCAAAATTTTATTCTCTTTATTCCACTTTTTGACCTTGATTTTGCGAGTTTGGTACTCAGACGCTTCAAAAAGTGCATCCATCATTTCATGGACTATGAAATCTTTCACTTCCATTCCATAGTGAGACTTCTGTGGATTTATCCCCTCTTTTATTTTTTTTTCAGATGTATAAAAGTTACGCTTCCTAACTATATTAGGATCTAAACCCAGTGAGAACGCGATATGATCGATTATATTTTCCATACCGATCATACCTTGTGGCCCACCAAAACCTCTAAATGCTGTTGCACTTTGTGTATTGGTCTTTAATCTATGGCTTTCAACTCTAAAATTTGGAATGTGATAGCAATTATCAGCATGTAGCATAGCTCTATCTGCTACTGGAAGAGACAAGTCCTGCGACCAGCCGCAGCGAACGAAATGTTTAACATCTAGAGCTTTGATTTTGCCTAATTTGTCAAAGCCAGCACGGTATTCAATTCGAAAATCATGGCGTTTACCGGTAATTTTCATATCGTCATCGCGATCATATCGCATCTTTACTGTTGAGTTGTTACGCACTGCTGCAATTGCACACGCACATGCTAATGCATTTCCTTGGCTTTCTTTTCCGCCAAATCCCCCTCCCATTCGGCGGACTTCAACTTTGACAAGGTGCATATCGAGGCCCAGAGTT
>PAHS01000018.1 GCA_002711145.1 Marinovum sp.
AAAAAAATGAAAATGACTACCGAAGAGGCGTTCATTAAAGTGCTTCAAGACCATGGAATACAGCATGCCTTTGGCATCATTGGTTCTGCATTTATGCCAATCTCAGACTTATTCCCATCTGCGGGTATTACATTTTGGGATTGCGCTCACGAGGGTTCTGCTGGAATGATGGCTGATGGCTACACCAGAGCAACTGGAAAAATGGCTGTAATGATCGCTCAAAATGGACCAGGCATCACTAACTTTGTTACTCCCGTTAAAACGGCCTATTGGAACCACACGCCCCTACTCTTAATAACACCCCAAGCCGCAAATAAAACTATTGGTCAAGGTGGCTTCCAAGAAGTCGAGCAGATGAAATTATTTGAGGATATGGTCGCTTATCAGGAAGAAGTGCGAGACCCCACTCGTATAGTTGAAGTTCTTAACAGAGTGATAATGAACGCAAAGCGAGCTTCTGCCCCAGCCCAAATAAATATACCACGGGATATGTGGACACAAGTAATAGATATTGATCTTCCAGCGATGGTCGAGTTTGAACGCCCAAGCGGGGGAGATAAAGCAATTTTGGAGGCTGCTGCAATGTTGTCTTCTTCAACTAACCCCGTAATCTTGAATGGAGCTGGTGTTGTTTTATCAGAAGGAGCTATAGAAGCATCCAAAGCGCTAGCAGAACGTTTAGACGCAGCAGTATGCGTTGGATATCAACACAACGATGCATTTCCAGGTTCACATCCACTATTTTCGGGTCCATTAGGATATAACGGTTCGAAAGCTGCAATGGAATTGATCAAAGAGGCAGATGTCGTGTTGTGTTTAGGAACACGGTTAAATCCTTTTTCTACGCTTCCAGGATATGGCATTGATTATTGGCCACAAAATGCAAAAATTATCCAAGTAGATATTAATCCAGACAGAATTGGTTTAACGAAAAAAGTAAGTGTTGGAATTGTAGGTGATGCTGCAAAAGTAGCCGATAAAATCCTTCATGAATTATCAGATAATGCAGGTGATTTAAACCGCACCGAAAGAAAACAAAAAATTGCAGAATTAAAATCTCGATGGGCGCAACAGCTGAGTTCAATGGATCATGAAGAGGATGACCCTGGCACTACTTGGAATGAACGCGCTCGAGCAGACAAGCCTGATTGGATGTCCCCAAGGAAAGCATGGAGAGCAATACAGGCTGCTCTTCCAAAAGAAGCAATAATATCATCAGACATTGGAAATAATTGCGCCATTGGAAATGCTTATCCAACATTTGAAGAAACACGGAAATATTTAGCACCGGGTCTTTTTGGCCCCTGTGGTTATGGCCTCCCCTCAGTTGTTGGTGCAAAGATTGGACGACCAGACGTACCAGTTGTTGGATTTTCAGGAGACGGTGCCTTCGGCATTGCCGTAACTGAGTTAACGGCGATTGGAAGAGAGGAGTGGCCACCAGTTACACAAATAGTTTTCCGGAACTATCAATGGGGTGCCGAAAAACGAAACTCTACTCTTTGGTATGATGATAACTTTGTTGGCACAGAACTCGATACTCAAGTATCATATGCGGGAATTGCTAAAGCATGTGGCTTACAAGGAATTGTAGCAAAAACTATGGCTGAATTGACAGATGCACTTCACAAGGCAATCAAGGATCAAATGGAGAACGGAAAAACGACCCTAATAGAGGCTATGATTAATCAAGAATTAGGAGAACCTTTCCGTCGAGATGCAATGAAAAAGCCCGTTGCAGTAGCAGGTATTTCAGCNTCAGACATGCGCGAGCAAGTGGTTTGAANAAATAATGAAAAAAGGTCTAAAACGACCGTTNGAACTGGCTATTNNAATAGCCAGTTCNAAACCANNTACAATTTCTNTCAGCGAAGGGNATGAACCANGANTNGTGGNAGCTGCAGTTGAAGCTGTTAACCTTGGGATAGCAAAAATAATNTTGGTGGGTAAAGTCGAANAANTAAAACATCAACTAGCTAAATATCCCTGCTCCTATCCNGACCGCATTNAAATACACGANCCAATCAGATCTTCACTAATAAAAGAATTNTCAAAGTCTTATTATGANTTGAGAAAACATAAAGGNATCACATACGAAGATGCCNAGAAACAGGCCACNTCNAATCTCGTTTATGCNGCCTTACTTGTNAAGAATGGCCACGCTGACGGTACTTTAAGCGGNGCAGTGGAGACTACATCCAATGTTGTCAANACNGCNATATGGGTATTAGGAAAAGCTACACAGGTAAAAACNGTTTCAAGTTGTTTTTTAATCTTCCCAAAATCACATGAACCTATGATCTACGCAGACTGCGGCCTCGTCATAGAACCCAACGATGAAGAATTAGTCGACATAACCATAGCNGCAAGTCAATCTTGTAAATCTTTGTTAAATACNGANCCAAGAATTGCACTACTATCCTTTTCAACCAAAGGCAGTGCGAAGCATAGAAATACAGATAAAATATTATTAGCACTTAAAAAATTAAAGTCACTTGAGCCTGAACTGCTCGTGGACGGAGANTTACAATTCGATGCTGCNNTTGATTCTGCAGTTGGGAAAATAAAAGCACCCGAGTCAAAAGTTGCAGGAACTGCAAACGTTATGATTTTTCCAAATTTAGATGCTGGGAATATAGCATATAAAATAACACAGAGACTTGGTAATGCTGACGCATATGGACCAATACTCCAGGGTTTAGAAAAACCAGCGAATGACCTATCGCGCGGTGCATCGCCGCATGACATCACCCAAATGATTGCGGTCACTGTACTTCAAGCTATCGCAAGAGTACAANAAAACGCTAATTAGGCTTTATCTGTTAAAAAGTCAGGCAAGGGAAATATATGAAAGACCAACCTTATTTGGATACGTCGCCGAAGGTATCCGATGAAATCAGAAAAACTACATGCTACATGTGCGCCTGCCGCTGCGGAATAAATGTGCATATTAAAGATAACAAGGTATCCTACATAGANGGAAATAAGGACCACCCTGTTAATAAAGGCGTATTATGTGCGAAGGGTTCTGCAGGNATTATGCAGATAAATGCCCCGTCTAAACTGAAATCCCCTCTGCGAAGGGTTGGGCCAAGAGGGTCAGGCCAGTTTGAGGAAGTCACGTGGGAGGAGGCTTTAAATCTAGCAACCTCTTGGTTGAAGCCCATACGAGACGAAAATCCAGAGAAGTTAGCGTTTTTTACAGGGCGCGACCAATCTCAATCTTTTACAAGCTTTTGGGCTCAAAACTTTGGCACACCTAACTATGCTGCACATGGTGGTTTCTGCTCAGTCAATATGGCAGCGGCCGGGATTTACACGATGGGTGGTGCATTCTGGGAGTTTGGGCAGCCCGACTGGGAGCATACCAAGCTCTTTATGCTTTTCGGCGTGGCAGAGGACCATGACAGTAATCCCATAAAAATGGGGATAGGAAAGATAAAGGCGCGCGGAGCAAGAGTTATCGGTGTGAACCCAATAAGAACTGGGTACAGCGCAGTGGCTGATGACTGGGTTGGTATTACGCCAGGAACTGACGGATTATTTATTATGTCCCTTATCCACCTATTACTAAAAGCTGGTAAAATTGATTTAAATTACTTGAGTCAATTCACCAATGCTCCTGTATTAGTAGATGGTGATACTGGTCTTTTGTTACGAGATAAAAATAATAAAGAGCTTGTTATAGACCAAAATTCTGGGAAGCTGGTTGCATATGATACGAAAAATGTTCAGCCGAGCCTAACCGCAAAGCTTGACGGAAACCAGACNGTATTTTGNCATATGGTCGANAANTATTTATCNAATGANTTTAGNCCTGAAGCNGTATCAGAGANNACTGGANTCAAAGCAGGAAGAATTAGAGCAATNGCCGCAGAGATTGCTCGCGTAGCATTTGAAGAAAGTTTCGAAATNGAACAAGAATGGACAGACTTTAGAGGCAAGAAGCACAAAAAAATGCTTGGTAGACCAGTATCGTTNCACGCAATGCGNGGAATATCNGCNCATTCAAACGGTTTTCAAACCTGTAGAGCATTACACATCCTGCAAATTCTTCTTGGAACAGTTGAAGTGCCGGGAGGCTTTAGATTTAAGCCGCCTTATCCAAAGCCAAGTTCAATACATCCAAAACCCCATTACAANGTGACNCCAGGGGCGCCNCTAGATGGTCCGCATTTAGGGTTTGTACATGGNCCGGAGGACCTTTGCCTCAAGGAAGACGGTTCTCCAGCCCGCATCGACAAAGCGTTCACGTGGGAAAACCCTATGTCCGCTCACGGTTTAATGCATATGGTCATTTCTAATGCCCACGCTGGTGACCCCTACGAAATTGATACTTTATTCATGTACATGGCAAATATGAGTTGGAACAGCTCTATGAACACCAAAGGTGTGATTGAAATGCTAACTGACATGAATGATAATGGAGATTATGTAATACCTCACATTATTTATTCGGATGCATACAGCTCTGAAATGGTGGCTTANGCAGATCTAATTTTGCCAGACACCACATATTTGGAAAGACATGACTGTATTAGTTTGCTTGATAGGCCCATTTGCGAAGCAGATGCTGTTGCTGACTCAATTCGATGGCCGGTAATTGAACCTGATAGAGATGTCAGAGGGTTTCAAAGCGTCCTCTGCGACCTAGGATCAAGGCTAGGACTACCAGGTTTTACGAACGATGATGGTAGCGCTAAGTACAAGGATTACGCTGATTATATAGTAAATCACGAACGCAAACCTGGAATTGGACCACTGGCTGGTTGGCGTTCAAAAGATGATACTGGTGTCGGGTTGCCTAATCAAAATCAACTCAATGATTATATCGAGAATGGAGGTTTTTGGATCAAGCATGTGCCGCAAAATGCTGCATATTACAAACCTTGGAATCTTGATTATCAAAATTGGGCAGTAAGCACCGGATTATTTGATGCCCCACAACCTTATATTTTTTCTCTTTATGTTGAGCCAATGAGAAAATTTCAGTTGGCGGCAATGGGGCACGGCGAAAGGCAACCACCAGAACATTTACGTGACCGAATTCTAAAAAGTATGGATCCGCTTCCAATTTGGTATCCACCTTTTGAGGAGACACATGTTGATACAGAAGAGTTTACGCTACATGCTTTAACACAACGTCCAATGGCAATGTACCACTCTTGGGGAACACAAAATGCCTGGCTTCGTCAAATTCATGGTATTAATCCACTATATATTCCCTCAAAACTTATGATTTCACATGCACTAAAGGATGGAGATTGGGTACAATTAACCTCCGTTCATGGTTCAATAACCGTGCCTGTAGCTGAAATGGCTGCTCTTAATGAAAAAACCGTCTGGACATGGAACGCAATTGGGAAACGTAAAGGGACATGGGCATTAGATAAGAATGCGCCTGAAGCTACAAAAGGGTTTTTGCTCAACCATCTTATACATGAGCTATTACCCTCAAAAGGAGATGGTTTACGTTGGGCAAATTCTGACCCTATCACTGGACAAGCTGCTTGGTTTGACCTCAGAGTTAAATTGGCGAAGGTCAAACCACCTTCATCTAGCAAACCATCACTCCCAGAAATCAAGTCTCCTGTGGGAAAAGGGCCAAATATCGTATTACAGGGAAAAAGCTAAGGACAGTTAGCATTTCCATAACTAAGCAATTGGATATTGCACGTAAGGTATCAGTATGACTTCATTACCAGAAACAACAGAAAAGAAATTAGGCTTAGTAATTGACCTGGACACTTGCGTTGGATGTCACGCATGCGTAATTTCTTGCAAAGGTTGGAACACTGAAAATTATGGGGCGCCGCTTGCGGATGTCGATGCTTATGGCAAAAACCCAGAAGGTACTTTTCTCAATCGAGTTCATTCATATGAAGTCACCCCTAAGCAAGGAACCCCACAAGTCGTCCACTTTCCAAAGTCTTGTTTACACTGCGAGGATGCTCCATGTGTAACAGTATGCCCGACTGGAGCCAGTTATAAAAGATCTGAAGACGGCATTGTACTTGTTAACGAAAGCGACTGTATAGGTTGTGGCTTATGTGCATGGGCGTGTCCATACGGCGCACGTGAGATGGATGCTGTAGAAAAGGTAATGAAAAAATGCACCCTATGCGTTGATCGTATTTACAACGAAAATTTAGAGCCAGAAGATCAAATTCCCTCATGCGTTCGCACATGTCCAGCCGGNGCTAGACACTTTGGCGACTTCAATGACCCCAAGAGCCATGTGAANCAGTTAGTNTCAGANCGTGGTGGGATAGATTTAATGCCTGAACAAAAAACAAAACCAGTGAATAAATATTTACCACCAAGGCAGAAAGACACCTTGGACGAAATAGATATACTGGCACCATTGCTTAAACCTGTCGCAGAGGAACCTAACACTTTCATTGGTTGGATAAATAAACAATTGGATAAGATTTAATGCACCCGTCTCCATCAGTAATAATATTTACGTCACTTTCTGGACTAGGATTTGGCTTGTTGGTATTTTTGGGCTTACAAATNCCCGATGTCATGGGGTTTTTNTCGTTCATCTTTTTTACNATCGGATTTGGGTTAGCAGTTGGAGGTCTTCTTGCATCAACTTTTCACTTAGGACGNCCAGANNGATCACTTAAGGCATTTAAGCAATGGCGTAGCAGTTGGCTTAGCAGAGAAGCCATATCTGCAGTTTTTACGCTTTCCGTAATGGCAGTTTATGCANTCGGTCGAATATTTTTTGACTATGATATCCGCGTGCTTGGTATTNTAGGNTCAATTATGTCTCTTNTAACTGTATTCACTACTTCAATGATCTATGCACAANTAAAATCGATACCNAGGTGGAATACAAACNTAACGCCAGCATATTTCTTATCGTTATCTTTAGCTGGCGGTGCCCTNTTGGCTGGCCAAGTTAAGTTTTGCTTTTTNTTGCTTATAANATCAGGCTTTGTTCAATTACTTGTTTGGGTCAAAGGTGACAAGGCACTGGCCTTATCTGGTACCACGATAGGAAGTGGGACTGGATTAGGTGTTATAGGACAGGTTCGCGCATTCGAACCTCCGCACACAGGTACCAATTACTTATTGAAAGAATTTGTGCACATTGTTGGACGAAAACATTCTGCAAAATTAAGAATAATATCACTTATATTGATGATTGGTACTCCAATTTTACTGCTTTCGTTATCTTTTTCACATTTATTGGCTGCGCTTGCGGTCATCAGCCACATATCTGGACTTTTCATTTCTCGATGGTTGTTTTTTGCTGAAGCTGAGCACGTAGTTGGTTTGTATTATGGCAAACGCTGATTTTGATNATCCAAAAATTGTGGNGGTAAAAATCAAATAACTTTTTAGATAAAGAAAGGATTGAGGTGTCCGGTAAAGTTAGCTTCGGTTATTTAATGCAACTTGTTTTCAATCTCCGAAATTCCTAAATCAATAAGCTTGTTAGCGTCCGGCGCCGACAGCTGATTGGAAATAACTTCGCTTGCCGCTTCTATTGCAACTTTTATTGCTGCATCACGCACTTCTTTCTCAGCGGATGCCTGAGCAGTTGAAATACGTTCTTCTGCCGCGGCCATTCGCCTTGCTACAGACTCTGTAAGATCTGTCTTTGCCTGATCAGCCGCTGCAGCTGCATCAGCACGTGCTGTGGCCAGAATTCGCTCTGCCTGCTCCATGGCTTCCTTTTGTTTTCTTTCGTAAGAAGCTAAAAGAGACTGAGCTTCATCTCGCAGTGCCCGCGCCTCATCAATTTCTTTTCGAATACCATCAGAACGNTTGTCTAGCATTCCACCCAAGAGACCTGGNACTTTAAAGTAAAAAAGAATTCCAATGAATAACAAAAAGGAGCACAAAACTACAAAATCAGTGTTCTTTAAAGAAAAGAATTGTCCTGAAGCCGCATANAGCGGACTGCTAAGGCAGATAAATATCGNTAATAGGAAAATACGCATGTCTAGCCCTTTATTTTCGAGGAAACTGCCAAACTTATTGTTTTAGCATCCGCTTTACCGCCAAGCGCTGAAACAATTTCCTTTGCTGTATCCTTAGCAACCTTTTCAACACTGGCCACAGCGTTCTTTTTAATTTCAGCTATCGATTTTTCGCTTTCATCAACTTTNACGCTTATGTCTGCGTCTGCTTTGNTAATAGCAGATTGNAGCTCTTTTTTCATTTCTGCTTTCGTGGCATCNAGNAGNCTAGAGGCTTCACTTCGAGCATCATTAAGAGCTTGTACGTAAGCACGTTCAGCATCTTCAGCTTTAGACTTTAATTCTTCNGANGCCGCAATGTAATTNGTAATAGTACCTTGCCTATCTGCNAGTACTGCTGAAATACGTGGAAGGGCNATNCTTGAAAGAATTAAAAAAATTATTACNAGAGTAACAATCAACCAAAAGATTTGGTTTGCCATCCAATCGCCGCAAAGCTGAGGCATNCCGATCGCACTGCCGTAGCTATCGACGCACGTACTTGCAACTTTATCTGTACTTGCCGCCATTACTTAACCCCTCTGCTACTTTGGAATAGGACACTACTTAACCCAAATAATGCCCTTCATAGTAGGACTATTATACGGCAAACATTAATAGCAATGCCACGAGGAATGAGAAAATTCCAAGAGCTTCAGCAAATGCAATACCAATGAACATTGTAGCTGTTTGTCCAGCTGCTGCCGAAGGATTTCTCAACGCACCAGATATGTANTTACCCACTACGTGACCAACACCTATGGCTGCGCCGCCCATGCCAGTACAAGCTAAGCCCGCACCTATATATGCGCCCATTTGAACTATATCGCCTTCCATTCGAATTCTCCTTGATTTACGAATCTGATTAATGATGAGGATGAAGTGCATCTTTTAAATACACACAAGTTAATATTGCAAATACGTATGCTTGGATGAATGAAACCAAAGTTTCAAGAGCATACATCGCTGTAATGGCTACTACAGAAAGCGGTGAAATCAATGCAACGCCTGCAAATGCAGCNAAGACCTTAATGACGGCGTGACCGGCCATCATGTTTCCAGCCAGTCTGATTGAGTGACTCACTGGTCTAACAAAATATGANATNATTTCGATCAGCGCCAGTGCCGGACGTAGTGNCAAAGGAGCTGAGGATATCCAAAACAAGGAAAAGAACCCAACGCCATTTTTCACAAATCCGATAACAGTGACAGCGAGAAANACTCCAATAGCCATCAAAGCAGTAACTGCTATNTGCGATGTCGTAGTGAAAGCCATGGGTAAAAGCCCCAGAAAATTTGACAACACGATAAACATAAACAAAGTCATAATGTACGGGAAATATGGCACTGCATCGCGTCCTGCCACGTCTTCAACCATTTTGTGAACAAACCCATATGCNAGCTCCCCGATCGATTGAGCTCTCCCAGGGACCAGAGCACGTTTGGATGTTCCCACCAACATCACCAAAACGAGAGCAACAACACTCAATCCCATCCACAANGTCACATTCGTTACTGTGTACCAATGTATCGGACCGGAACCAAAAAGTGGCTCAACAATGAATTGATCCATTGGATGGAAAACTAGGCCACCTGAGCTTTCCGAAGATTGCGCTTCTCCAGCCACTTATCTATCCTTCTCGCTTAGACCTGAAATATGGTCTTTCTGAACTTCTCTAGCCGTTGCTAACATGGTCCTAACTCCAGCCACGAAACCAAGTAGCGTAAAAATAATCATAAAAATCGGTAGCGTTTCAAAGAAAACATCTAGTCCATATCCAAGACCAAAACCGATAGCTAAACCACCCACCAGCTCTATTACCATTCTCCAAGCGTGTTGTAGCCCAGAATGGTGATCTTCAGACTTTGGTTCAATCTCATGAATCTTCTTTGCAGACTCAATCTTCTTACCAAGGTCATTTAATGGATCACTGTCCCCCATAAATAAACTTTCAATTTGAACATTGAGTATTATTTCAGCGCCAGGCTGTCAAGCTCCGCTTAGAGCTTTTCTAAAAAAATATAAAGTACTGTTTTATATGCACTTTTTATCATTTTTCTGCTCACAACCACAACTTCTTTATTAATCCAATAGATTTTTGTATATTTAACCATCTGGTTAAATATACTTGAAAAGGTAAGTCTCCCATGTCTCCAACTTTAGATGAGATGTTCTCTGCACTCTCTGATGCTACGCGCAGGCAAATACTGATCATGTTATTGGAGGATGATATGGCTGTCACTGATGTAGCCGACCCATTCGATATGTCGCTACCAGCAATATCTAAACATTTAAATATTTTAAGCAAAGCGGGTCTCATTACCCAAGAAAAGCGCGGAAGGGTGAATTGGTGCAAATTGGAGCCAGATGGTCTACGCCATGCTAGCGTTTGGATGCTTAGTTTTGGTCAATTTAATATTCCAGATATTGAGGGCATAGAGAAATTGATTGAAACCAATATCGCTTTCTTAGATTTGAAGTAGTCAAAACTAATTCAATATTCCATTTGCTATCTAGTAGAAACAGGCCTTGACTCTAAGCCTCATCTGGACTACTTCCCTCCGCATTCTAGGAAGGTGACACTTCCGGTTCTATCTTTAGAATCGACCCCCGTCAGCGAGTTTCGCCCACGGGGGCGTTTGTTGTTTATAGTCAATGAATGAATTAGGGTACGGTTAAATTTTGAAGAGGCTCGCACATGTTTGAAAATCTCTCAGAGCGTTTATCTGGCGTATTTAGTCGCCTTACCAAGCAAGGGGCACTATCAAGTGAAGATGTAACGTCAGCTCTAAGGGAAGTGCGAATTGCTCTCCTNGAGGCAGATGTTTCCGTATCGGTTGCTCGCGATTTCATTAAATCAGTCGAGTTAAAGGCCACAGGACAAGATGTAACAAAATCAGTTACACCCGGTCAGCAGGTAATCAAAATAGTTCATGACGAATTAATTGTTATGTTAAAAGGTACAGACGCAGCTGAAAACCTAAAAATTGATCACCCNCCTGCCCCAATATTGATGGTTGGTTTACAGGGCTCTGGAAAGACCACTACATCGGCAAAGTTAGCCAAACGGCTNCGCGACAAAGATAATAAGCGCATTTTAATGGCGTCACTCGATGTAAATAGACCTGCCGCGATGGAACAATTGCAAATCCTCGGCTCNCAAATTGGTATCGACACATTACCCATCGTTAAAGGCGAGGATCCTGTAGCCATAGCGAAAAGAGCCAAAACGCAAGCAGCTCTCGGAGGTTATGACGTTTATTTGCTNGATACTGCCGGTAGGCTTCATATTGATCATGAGTTGATAACTCAGGCGGCAACAATTCGCGACATAGTAAACCCAAGAGAAACACTACTCGTCGTCGACGGCTTGACTGGACAAGACGCTGTGAACGTGGCTACGGAGTTCAACGATAAAATAGGCGTTTCGGGCGTTATTCTGACTCGGATGGACGGCGATGGCCGTGGTGGTGCTGCACTGTCTATGCGAGCTGTTACCGGAAAACCAATTAGATTTGTCGGAGTTGGTGAAAAAGTCGACGCGCTTGAAACTTTTGAGCCTGACCGTATCGCAGGCCGCATTCTAGGTATGGGCGATATCGTCGCCTTGGTTGAAAAAGCTCAGGAGACAATCGAAGCCCAGCAGGCTGAAAAAATGATGAAACGGTTCCAAAAAGGCCAATTCAACATGAACGATCTTAAATTACAGCTTGAGCAAATGATGAAAATGGGAGGCATGGAAAGTATTATGGGAATGATGCCTGGCGCCGCAAAGATGAACAAACAAGCCTCCGANGCGGGTATGGATGATANGGTATTTAAAAGACAAATTGCTCTTATTAACTCAATGACCAAAAAAGAAAGAGCTAACCCACAAGTATTACAGGCTAGTCGAAAAAAGAGAGTGGCAAAAGGTTCTGGCTTGGAAGTTAGNGAACTGAACAAGCTACTCAAAATGCATCGTCAGATGTCAGATGTAATGAAAAAAATGGGTAGAGGGGGAATGCTAAAACAAGCTATGCGTGGGATGTTTGGAAAGGGAACAAATCTAGAAAATTTTGACCCCAANAATATGGATGCAAAAGATCTGGAAAAAGCAGCAAAACAATTGGGCGGAGGTTTATCACCAGGGAAACTTCCCGGCCTAGGCCTGCCCCCTGGCCTTTCAGGATTCGGCAAAAGAAAATGATNACTTTTATTTCATTTATTTCTCGAGTTACGACTTACTTANACCTTTTTGGAATAAGTAGATAGTANTATGTCACTTACAAATTCTCCAATAGTTGAAACTNAANGTTTGNTTTTACGNGGNCCAAAAAAGGTGGATGTTGAGCCAACAATAGCGTTTTTACAAAACGAAGAGCGTTCGATCTTTTTTGGTGCTTTGTTAAACCGAGGAGACGCATGGCGCTGGTTCGCCTTGAATGTGGGACACTGGCACTTACATGGCTTTGGCTATTTCACCATTGTAACAAAAGAGAATGAGATCGCCGGTCTTTGTGGTATTTGGTTTCCTGAAGGATGGCCAGAACCAGAATTAGGATGGGTTGTCTTTGAGAATTTTGAAGGAAAGGGTATAGCTTATGAGGCTGCGCAAGCCGTGCGGTCATGGGCCTATTCGAAATTAGAATTTACGACGATTACCAGTAATATTGTACCAGAAAATAAAAGATCAATCACGCTAGCAAAAAGACTGAATGCTACGTTTGAGAAAGAATACCATAACGACAATATGGGGCTGTGCTACATGTACCGGCATCCATCCCCTGAAGATAAAAAAAGATGACTAATCTATGAGAAATAATTCGACGAAACATTACTCGCTCTTAGCCATTTGTACTGTGTTAAGGGCCTAGGATACTAAAAATGGATAATAATTCAGAACGAGCTGAAATAATTTTAAAAGACCACCGGAATAGCATAGATCGGCTCGACGCAATATTGATTTACACGCTAGGAGAGAGGTTTCAGCATACAAAAGCCGTGGGTAAATTGAAAGCTGAACATAAACTTCCACCATCAGATCCAGTTCGCGAAGAGGAACAAATAAAGCGACTTTCCCAACTTGCGCTTGAAGCAGACTTAGATCCTAAATTTGCAAAAAAGTTTCTAAATTTCATTATTGAAGAAGTTATTCTTCACCATAAAAAACAACAAAATTAATCAATAATTTCTTAAGGAGAAAATAAATGTCAATGAAAATTCGTTTAGCTAGAGGTGGTAGTAAAAAGAGACCATTTTACAAAATCGTTGCTGCAGATAGCCGCATGCCAAGAGATGGACGTTTCATAGAAAAGCTTGGAACATATAATCCACTTCTTCCAAAAGACAGTGAAGACAGAGTAAAAATGAATATGGAGAGAATTCAGCATTGGTTAGGTCACGGAGCTCAGCCTACAGACCGAATAGCGCGTATGCTCGAGGCAGCAGGCGTTTTACCCAAAACTGAAAGAAACAACCCGAAAAAAGCAGAGCTAGGGACTAAAGCCAAGGAACGATTAGAAGCGAAAGCAGCAAAATCAGAAGAAGCAGCCGCAGAGGCACCAGCTGAAGAAGCAGCCGCAGAGGTACCAGCTGAAGAAGCAGCCGCAGAGGCACCAGCTGAAGAAGCAGCCGCAGAGGCACCAGCTGAAGAAGCAGTTGAAGAAGCACCAGCTGAAGAAGCTACCGGAGATAAAAAAGAAGCAACAT
>PAHS01000019.1 GCA_002711145.1 Marinovum sp.
AACTACAACGTGTCCGTTGATCGAATTTCTCCAATCATTCTGTATACTTCAATTGGCTCCTTGATTACTGTTTCTATGGCTGCGACCATGTGACTATACGTAAAAATTAGAAAATATTATAATACAATTGACTAAAATAAAGTATTCGCTTTTGATAAAAGCTAAATTTGTGTAAAGTTCAGGGCTGTAGTCCTGTGCATGATTAATCAAAAAAGAGGCCAACATGTCTACCACTTTAGCACCAAGACCTAAAAATGAAGAAAGGCGGATAGTCGCAGTTAAGCGCACTGGAATTATTGATGGAAAACAGTCGGATAATTTCTCTATATTTTGTGAAATGGCAAAAGAACTCACAGGATTCGATTACGTATCATTCAGCCTTTTCGACGAAAACTATCAATGTGGAATAGCCAGCACAGATGGAAATACCGATGAGAAAAGCGAACGTCATGAATACAACATTTGCTCGTATGTACTTTTGAGCGCTGAGCCTACTTTGATACCCGATTTAACCCAACATGAAAAATGGAAATCTCATCCGTCTCTCCAAAACGAGGACAGATGGCTTGGATACGCGGGCTTTCCAGTTATAAATAAAGATAACTATGCTCTTGGCACTTTTTGTTTATTAAATAAAGAACCGTTAGCATTGAATGATAAGCAAATTACGCTTCTAAAAGGTATTTGCGAAAGAATAGCCCATCAGATTGACACTCAAACTGAGCAAAAAGAAATCACTGCTGAAACGGTACAAATTGCCCTAAAATCTTTTAGGGCCGTCACAAACTTAGAAGAGACTGCAGAGCTAAATGATTTTTTATCTTTGTGCTCAGGAAAACGTATTTCCGAAACTTCTTTTTCAAAATTAGTTGAATTTGATCTAGCTACTTATGAAGATGGTGAAATGGTTTTAAGTGAGGCCGGGAGATCACTTCTAAGGAAAATGAAACTTCAACCCAAAGTAATGAAAAAATCTATAATTAAAACCCAAAATAAACCAACATTTCTTGACGAATTACTGGGAGAACTGTAAATGTTTGCCAGAATTTTCGAGTATAAATTTACGAATCTTGACCAAGCAAAGATTGCAGCAAATCATTGCTCAATGGAGCTGGGTGATAAAATTGATAAATTCAACATTCAATCGCTAAGTATTACAATCGGCAAATGTGCTAGTCTTTCTATTGTGGCTAAATTTGAAAATAATTCAGATTTACAGCAATTTGAGAAATACGCGTCAAATTTAATTGATCAACTTAGGAAGACATTCACATTTCGTGAAGGTGGTTTTCCTGGCGTTATGATCTTTAACTATGAGGGCGAAGCTGCCCTGGAGGCCATAGATCTTAGCTAGCGATACAATCAATTACGCAAATCAAAAGTAAATTCATGTGCTAACCAGCACCAATTAAATTCGGGTTAATAGCACTTCTAATAACTTTTGACATCGGCTGATCAGCAATGTTTGCGTCAATATCTGCTTTTACACTCTCAACCACACCCTCTACGAAAGTTGAACGGGACAGTCCCATGTCGTCAAGATCTCTATCCGACAGATAACGTAACGTCCTCCTTGCTGCACTTGCAGCCTGCGCCAGCATTATGCCTCTTATCATATTTTTAAACATATTAATTACCTCACTTTTTCACAAGGTAAGTAATTGTTTATAATAATTTTTCATTAGATAATTATGCAAAGCCGCTATGCAATAATTGCATTTTCAATACGCTGCGTAGCAGCATATTTTTTAAAATGAAACATTGATTACTGCCTCATAGTTGTTAGACTGATAGGGTTAAACGCTTAAATGGGAGGAAATTTAATGAAATTAGGAATTAAAACTGCAGGCTTGTTAGCAGCTGCGGGACTGGCTCTGTCAACTGCCAGCGCTTTTGCTGATGAACTACGCATAGTATCATGGGGTGGAGCATACCAAAAAGGCCAATCAATAGGTATTTTTCAACCAGCTGCAAAAGCAATGGGTATCACCGTTAAAGAGGACACATATGGTGGGATTTCAGATGTAAAATTACAAGTTAGATCTGGCGCTGACAAATTTGATATTTTTTCTAGTGGTGCAGGTNGCTGCGCATCNGGAGCCGCTGAAGGTTTGCTAGAAAAGCTTGATTANTCNGTTATTGACGTAAGTAANCATCTGCCAGGNATGTANAGTGATTACTGTGCNGGNGCAGATATTTTTTCAGTNGTNGCTGCATTTAATACCGAGACATTTGGTGAGAATGGACCAAGATCTTGGGCTGACTTNTANGANGTTGAAAAATTTCCTGGNACNCGGGCNATGCGAAATAGAGTTGATGCACANCTAGAGACTGCTCTNTTAGCAGANGGCGTTCCAATGGATCAAGTATATGACGTANTAGANAGCGAAGAAGGTATAGAGCGTGCTCTGAATAAGATNAGATCTATCAAACCACATATTGCTGTTTGGTGGTCGTCAGGTGCAATGCATGCTCAACTTATGAAAGACGGTGAAGTAGATATGACCACCGGATGGAACGGCCGCTTTGACGTGGCAAAAGAAGATGGCGCAAAAGTGGCATATGATTGGAGAACCGGTATAATGGATTGGGAAGGTTACGGAATTCCAAAAGGAATTAAGAACAAGGATCTGGCCATGAAGTATATTGCTGAAATGATGAAACCAGAATATATGGCAGAGTTTGCCAAATACATCACTTATGGCCCAACAAACGGAAAAGTTTATGAATTAGGCCTAATGGACGACGCTCGTGCGAAACAAATGCCAAGTCATCCAGATAATGCTCAACATCAACTTACTCTGAAAACCGATTGGTACTCAAAGTGGAGAACATACGCAGATGAAATGTATCAAGAGATGATGACTGAATAGGTTATCAAAATATACTAGCCCGGGATGTTTTGCATCCTGGGCTTTTCCTTATGAAAAGCCTTAAAAATATGAAAAATACATCTCTTAATATATCGATAGACAATGTTACAAAGAAATATGACGACTTTTATGCGCTAAAAGATATCAGTCTAGATATTACCTCTGGCGAATTCATGACGCTATTGGGACCNTCAGGATCTGGGAAAACAACNCTATTAATGGTTTTGGCTGGTTTTACAAATCCTGACCATGGAAGTGTTAAATTTGGAGATGAAGAGGTAATCCTNAAACCCCCTCACCTGCGAGGNATAGGNATGGTTTTTCAAAANTANGCNCTNTTTCCTCACATGACNGTTGAACAAAATGTNGGNTATCCACAGAAACTNAGGGGCGTAAGTAAATNAGAAACNACAAAAACAGTCGATGAAGCACTGGGNACNGTCAAACTTGAAGGTCTTGGTCATCGAAGAGTTGATGAANTATCTGGNGGTCAACGCCAGCGAGTGGCACTTGCNAGAGCCATTGTTTTTAANCCTAAAATTCTTCTCATGGATGANCCNTTGTCTGCNCTCGACAAAAAACTTCGAGAAGAAATGCAAATTGAATTGCGCCAACTTCATGANACATTNAACATGACNACNGTTTACGTNACGCACGATCAAAAAGAAGCNCTGACGATGTCAGACAGGATAGCAGTGATNAATGGNGGCGAGTTAATGCAGTTNGGAANACCNAATGAAATTTATGACCACCCACAAAATGGTTTCATTGCNGATTTTATCGGTGANTCNAGCNTACTTCCNGTAAAGGTTAGTAAANCAAATGTATCTATTGGNANTTCNAAAATTAANGTTGCANAGCCACCAGAAAAAANTGGNGATTATCTTTTAGTNGTAAGACCAGAAAAAGTTTTCCTTGCATCNGNTAANAAGAAAAATGACGAAAATTATTTTCAGGGAAAGCTACTGGACTCNATTTTTCAGGGNGAAAGCCANTTACTTGTTATTAAACTTGCTAACACAGANAATGATGAACAAACCCTTAGAATACGNATTCCCAACCAAAGTGTTACGGATAAAACCCTTCCTGCAATAGGTGAAACNGTGACATTAGCTTTAAAAGTNGCNGATAGNTATCTAGTGAGTTAAGTNNATGAATTCAATTTCAAATAACATCAACCAAGAAGANCTTAAACGCTTAGCNGCTCGGGANGGNTTAACTTTTTTTGGACTNACGNTGCCATATTTAATTATGGTAATNGCNCTAATAGCAATACCAGTTGGCTGGTTATTCTATCTGTCTTTTNTTGGNCGTGATGGAACTCTCTCATTAGAGAATTATGAGAGAATGTGGAAAAGCAAAGCATATATAAAAATTTTTATAACTACTTTTAAAATTAGTATNCTTACAACAATTATATGTGCCNCNATNGGGTATCCACTTTCNTACTTTATGTCCCAACTTTCCAGAAAATGGGCAAANATTTGTATGATTGCCGTTTTGATACCCTTCTGGACAAGCTTNTTAGTNCGNACCTACGCNTGGTTAGTTCTTTTACAAAAAAAAGGNCTGATAAATAATATTTTAATTGAGTCAGGACTAATAACCGAGCCNTTAAAATTTGTTCANAATACAACAGGNACNCTGATAGGAATGGTGCATATNATGCTCCCNTTTNTAATTCTTCCACTGTACGCAAACATGCGTTCTATNGACAAAGACTGTNTGAAAGCAGCATCNAGCCTAGGAGCCACNCCAACCNGAGCNTTNTGGACTGTTTTTCTTCCTTTAACACTTCCNGGTTTATTGGCGGGTTTGCTGATAGTCTTTGTATTATGCCTTGGTTTCTATGTTACACCTGCGATNNTAGGCGGTGGTAAGGTNATTATGGCTGCAATGAAAATATCAACCAATATTGAGATGTATTTTAATTGGGGAGCAGCTAGCGCACTAGGAGTGGTGTTGTTAGTCGTAACNGGAATCATACTATTTNTNGCATCTAAATTGATTTCATTAGATCAATTGGGGAATAGATAATGGCGAGTGGGTTTTTTAACAAAAATGTATCTGAAACACAGATAAAGTTGAAGAATAGAATTTGGCTTTATGCTATTTCTTTTATAGTTTTATTCCTGCTAATTGTTCCCTCATTAGTGGTAATTCCTATGTCTTTTTCTGCAAGTCAGTACTTGGAGTTTCCACCAAAAGAGTGGTCCCTCAGGTGGTATGAAAATTATTTTTTCTCTTGGAAGGGAAACGGGTTCAATGATTGGATGTCAGCCACATGGACATCTGTTAAGGTTGCTGTTCTTACCATATTTGTTGCAACGCCAATCGGGACAATGGCAGCATATGGACTGGTGAACGGTAGCTCTAGACTTAGCAAAATTCTTTTCCCAATATTCATTTCTCCAATGATGGTCCCAATTATATTAGTTGCCATTGGCCTCTTTTATTTCTTTGTACAGTTCAAACTTGTTAATAGCGTGCTAGGATTAGTGCTGGGGCACTCCCTTGTCGCTATGCCACTTGTCTTGATAATCGTTTTTTCTGCCTTGAAGAATTATGATATGAACCAAGAAAAAGTAGCNCGCTCACTTGGAGCNACCAGGTTCCGNGCGTTTAGAGAGATNACTTTACCACAAATAAAATTCTCAATTGTCTCNGCATCACTTATTGCATTTTTGACATCCTTTGATGAGATAATAATTTCTCTTTTTNNCGCAGGTGGNGATAACTCTACAATTACCAGAAGCATGTTTTTAGCTTTNAGAGATCAAATAGANCCAACTATTGCTGCCATTTCNACAATNTTNATTATTGTTTCTTCCGGCCTCCTAATATCNGTTCAATTATTAGGAAATAAGGNTAANTCTNCTTGAACACGATAGTTGGAAAATCTTTGAATGAGCAACTATGACTATGTAATTGTTGGNGCAGGTTCCTCGGGNTCAGCGCTTGCNGGCAGGTTGGCAGCAGATAATAAGATTAANATACTCCTTCTAGAAGCNGGACCAAAGGATCATAANCCCTNTGTTAAGCTNCCGATCGGATACGGCAAACTATTTTACGATCAAANTGTNAATTGGAAATTTAATACTGAACCNGAAAAGAACCTNTATGGAAAGAGAATGTATTGGCCNAGAGGGAAGNTTCTGGGTGGNTCTAGCTCAATAAATGCGATGGTTTTCGCTAGAGGTAGTANGAATGACTTTGATGANTGGGGTGAGCATGCTNCTGGCTGGCACTGGCAGGATGTCGAGCCTTTTTTTCGCAAAATGGAAACTTGGAGAGGAACTAGTAATCAAGGGCGTGGCAATAGTGGGCCAATACAGGTTACAGACGTTTCACAACATGCGCATACTTTAACAAGTTGCTACTTAGAGGCAACTGAGCAGGTAGGCATAAATAGAAACCCCGACTATAATACTGGGGATATAGAAGGCTCTTTTGTTTATCAAATAAACACCCATAAAGGAATAAGATCATCGGCTTCATGTGCCTATTTGTCGCCAAGAAAAAAAAATAAAAACCTTGTTGTAATTACAAGAGCTCATGTAAAGAAAATTCTCTTCGAAGGAACGAAAGCAGTTGGAGTCAAATATTCACACAAAGGAAACACAAAAGTAGTAAATGCTTCAAAAGAAGTAATTTTGTCAGCGGGCGCCCTCGCCTCACCCCAACTCTTGCAGGTTTCTGGAATAGGTCCAGCGGGTTCTCTTAAAGATCTCAATATAGAAGTGATAAGTGACCTACCCGACGTAGGTTTGCATTTGAAAGACCATATTGGACTAGACCATACGCTTCTTACAAACCAACCATCATTAAATCAGTTACTGCGCCCACTTAGGGGGAAAATAATGGTTGCGCTTCAATATCTACTAACCCGAGGCGGTCCATTATCATTGAGCCTTAACCAAGGAGGAGGTTTTATAAAGTCTGATACAAATCTTAAGGAACCTGACCTACAGTTGTACTTCTCACCGCTAAGCTACACAACAGCACCGTTGGGAAAGCGACCTCTTATGACCCCTGACCCATATCCTGCTGTTAGATTAGGATTTAGTCTTTGCAAGCCAACTAGCGAAGGAAGGTTATCTATCCAGTCTGCTGATAGTGCAGTTCCACCCAAATTTTTTGGAAACTATCTTTCTACTGAATATGATCAGAAAACTATGATTACTGGAATGAAGTTGATGCGAAGACTTTCAGAAACAGAGGCTTTGAAAAAAATAATTATTTCAGAAAAAATTCCGGGTAATGATATTCAAAGCAACGATGAAATGCTAGATTTTGCCCGTGCAAATGGAGAAACAGTTTTTCATCAATGTGGAACGTGCAGAATGGGAGATAATCCATCAAAATCAGTTGTGGATGAGAAACTTAAAGTTAGAGGGGTCTCGGGTTTACGCGTAGTTGATGCTTCTATTTTTCCGACTATACCATCTGGTAATATTAATGCTCCGTCAATTATGGTCGGAGAAAAGGCGGCAGAGCTTATTCTTGACGAGCAACACTAATATGAGGAAAATTATTTGTTTAGGATAACAAAAATTGAAAGCTTTTGTAATGAATTTGTTGGATTTATTCGCCTCACAAACGAAGATGGTGCCCAAGGTTGGGGTCAAGTTTCCACCTATAATTCAGATATAACATGCCAGATCTTACACCGACAGGTAGCACCTTGGACTTTGGGCAAAAAAACTAATGATTTGGATGACCTTCTAGATTTAGTAACAGAACGTGAGCATAAATTCCCCGGTTCATATCTTCGGCGGGCAATGGCCGGCTTTGATACTGCTATTTGGGATATGAAGGGTAAAATCGCCGGAAAACCAGTTGTTGATCTCCTTGGAGGCGAGACTGGTGAACTTAGAGCGTATGCCTCTTCTATGAAACGTGATATTACACCAAAAGACGAAGCATACCGCCTATGTGTATTAAGGGATAAATTCGGGTTTGATGCCTTCAAAGTGCGCGCTGGTGCGGAGGTGGGACGCAATAATGATGAATGGTCAGGACGTACTGAAGAAATAATTCCAACCATGCGAAAAGAACTTGGTGATCAAGTCGACCTTTTAATAGATGCAAACAGCTGTTACTCCGTAGATCGTGCAATTGAAATCGGTAAAATATTGCAAGATAATGGATTTTGCCATTTTGAAGAGCCATGCCCTTATTGGGAACTGGAACAAACGAAAGCAGTTACTGATGCCTTGGAAATAGACGTAACTGGTGGTGAGCAAGATTGTGACATTCCAACTTGGCGCAGAATGCTTGAAATGGGAGCGGTAAATATTGCCCAACCTGATATATTGTATCTTGGGGGCATAAATAGAACGATGCGCNTTGTTGAATTAGCAAAAAAAACTAGCACCCCAGTCACACCACACTGTGCAAATCTTTCCCTTGTGACACTTTTCACTATGCATTTACTAAAGGCCATTCCTAATGCTGGTAAATACCTAGAATTTTCCATCGAAGGTGCGGATTACTATCCTTGGCAAGAAGACCTATTTTGTGAAGACCTCTATAAGGTTGAGGACGGTAAAGTAACAATTTCTGACAGACCAGGTTGGGGCGTTGAAATAAGATCTGATTGGCTTCANAAGTCTAAGTATCAATGCAGTGAACNNTAAAATGGNCNGAGTTTCTAAAAACCGTTGTATTAATTTTTGATGGATATAAGTTCATGTAAGAGGACAATANGGCTGGTACTATTTACATTGCAAACGAACANTGAGGTTTCACATGTGGGCTAAGAATTGGCAAAATCAATCTTATTGGCTGGACGGGGTAAACCCAATTGAAGGCACAANTGAACANATTCCCAAAACTGTCGACGTATTAATTATTGGCTCAGGATACACNGGGTTACATGCNTCTATACAAGTGGCTAGNGGCGGCAGAGAAGCTCTTGTAATCGACTCAGGNCAACCTGGCTTCGGCTGCAGCACAAGAAATGGNGGNCAAATCAGCACAAGCGTGAAGCCATCNCAGGGAAAATTAGAAGCAAAGTATGGGCAAGAACTGGCACGTGCGATTAGAAACGAAGGTGAGAACGCCCTAGAGTGGATTGAAGAATTTATCGATAAAGAAGAAATAGATTGTTCTTTTAGTAGATGCGGTAGGTTTCATGCAGCACATTCACANGAGCAATTTGATGTATTGGCAAAAGACGCAGAACAATTATCTAAGCATGAGAATATCCCAGTAGATATAATTTCTAAGCAGGATCAGAGAAAAGAACTTGGCACTGATTTATATAGTGGTGGGGTTGTCTTTCATCGACACGCTTCAGTTGATCCAGCAAAGTATCATCGCGGTCTATTAAATTTAGCTTTGGGCGCTGGCACCAAAATAGTGGGCAACTGTCATGCAGAAAAAATTAATAAAGTCTTAACCGGTTTTGAAGTGCTNACTTCAAAAGGTAAAATTTCTTGTAAACAACTGGTGATTGCAACCAATGGCTACACCAGTAAACTTACACCTTGGCTGCAGCGGCGTGTAATACCTATCGGAAGTTACATAATTGCGACTGAGCCTCTCGAAAAAAAACTGATGGACGAACTTTTTCCTACCAACAGAATTGTAAGCGATACATGTAAAGTTGTTTACTACTACAGACCATCCCCAGATCGAACTCGAGTGCTTTTTGGGGGACGAGTNTCTGCAAAAGAAACTAATCCCAGTCTAAGTGGACCAAAACTACATTATGATATGTGCCGTATATTCCCGNGGCTGAGTAACACAAAAATTTCACATTCATGGTTTGGTACTGTAGCCTATACATTTGACGAATTGGCACATACGGGCTGCCATGATGGTATATTTTACTCAATGGGTTATTGTGGTTCAGGCGTTTCTATGGCGAGCTACCTAGGAATGCGGCTNGGACAAAAGGTNATAGGNGCAAAGGAAGGGGTNACCCCCTTNGATGATTTACCTTTCCCTACNCGGCCATTTTATAGTGGTAACCCATGGTTTCTACCGGCTGTTGTATCCTGGTATCGGTGGAGAGATAAGGCACATATGGCGAGGCATTCAGACCTGGAACTTGCACGTGCTTAGATTTTATCATTTGTTTACTTGGGAAAAGAAAAGTGACTGAAAATGAAGAGTTACAACTACTAAAAAAAGAGAACAGCAAACTTAAGCTAGAGTCTCGCCTAAGAAAATCCTTGTCTTTGGAACTTGAAAGACAAAAAGGAATAGTGCAGGCGGCTAAAGAGGAAGCCGAAAAGCAACAACAATTACTTCAGAAGGCATCTGATAGACTATCGAAGTATTTGTCGCCACAAATATGCGAACAAATTTTCTCTGATGTAGAGTTTAATACCGGCAGTGGCCGAAAAAAATTAACTATATTTTTTTCTGATATTGTGAACTTCACCTCTATTTCTGAGAGCATGGAGGCTGAAGAACTAAGTGGTTTTTTAAATTTCTATCTTACAAATATGTGTGAAATAGCACTAAAATATGGCGGTACGATAGATAAATTTATTGGTGACTCTGTAATGATTTTTTTTGGAGACCCACAGTCANAAGGNCCAGAGCAGGATGCCATATCCTGTTGCAAAATGGGACTTGANATGCTTGCTTTTGTTGAGACAAGTGAAGATTTATTTAAAGAAAAATTTAATTTTCCTGAAAAACTAGAAATANGAATTGGTGTGCATACTGGCGTATGTAGTGTGGGTAATTTTGGAAGTGATCAAAGATTAGATTATACTATAATCGGTNGGGCGGTGAATGTAGCAGCAAGGCTTGAGCAAGCTGCTCCAAAGAATTCGATGCTTTTTTCTAACTCAACTAAAGCACTTCTTGGAGAAACGTTTCAAGTAATCGANTCTGTAGAGGTAAAAGCAAAAGGAATTGATNGGCCAATAATTGGNCATATTNTGAAAAATGAAANAACCAAAAAAGAAATAGTCACCGTACAAAAAAATGGAATTTCACTTAAATTTGATCCAAATATTGTTGATACAAAGGANGTCGACAAGTTTCTCTCGAAGATAGAAAAATAATTTCAACCTCAAAAAGCTATTTTCTAACTTTTCTTTACTACAGGTCCGGTAGTCAATCGTTTAACAAGAGTTGCATCAGTGAGCATTGTGTATATCGGTGTTTCGGGATTCTCAATTCTTTCCATCACAGTTTTTGCAAGAATTTGGCCTAATTGGTACGGCTGGGATTGAATAGTAGTTAAACTTGGGGTTGCAAAGGACGCATCGGCAACGTCATCAAANCCTATTATCGAAATTTCTCTTCCTGGGATTATGTCCCGTTCCTGTAAGGCGTAACAACCACCTAGAGCTACCATGTCGCTATTACAAATAACACCCGAAACATCTGGGTGATTTGAAAGTAAGTTTACCATCGCTTCTTTACCTGACCTTTTATTATCATCNGACTCAATTATGGCACTCCAAGCTATTTCATTTGCCTCAAGCGACATTTTNTATCCCAAAACCCTTTCTTGACGTACAGATGAGTTTTGCCAGCCTCCCANAAATGCAATTTTTTTGTGTCCATAATCGACGAGATACTGGGTGGCGTTTTTTACTGCCTCTAAGTTATGGATGCCAATATGATCAAAATTCGCATGACCAACCTCTCTCAAAAAAGTAATGGTGGGTATTTCATATGCTTTCACCATATCAATGGTTTTTTTGGGTGTGTCATGCGCAGGTACCCAGATTAGTCCACCTCTTGAACTCCTAATGAAGGCTTCAAGATTTCGTTGTTGACGATTTACATCATCACGTGAGTCTAGAACCGATAGTAAATAGTTATTAAGATCTAATAAATCACTTAAACCGCTTACTACCTCAGCATTAAAGGGATTAGCTATTTGGTGGATGATCATGCCGATCTCTCTATTTTCACCAGACCTCATAGAGGCAGCGCGTCCATCAGGAACATAGTGTAAAGTTTTCGCTGCTTCTAAAACTTTTTTACGCGTGTTTTCTGAGATGCGNCCAGTTCCACGCATCACTTGACTGGCGGTCGGAACGGATACATCAGCAAGTTTTGCTAAGGTTTTTAAGTTTGGTTTTTTTTTCATTTGACAGGTCACTTATGCAAAATCGTTATATCTAAATTATTGNATTATGCAAATTTATATTTNCAAAAANTTTCTAATCTATTAATTTAAATGAACTTTTTATATTTGACATATGATATAACGTTATACCATACTTGAGTATTATTTCGGGACTAACAAAATATATTTTAATAGTAAGTATTGGGAGGACTTTATGAAATTACAGAAAAAATTAACTGGCGCAATTTCACTGATTGCAATGATTGCTTCAGCCACAGCAGTAATTGGTCAAGAAATCAAAGTATGGACAACTGAAACGCAGCCAGCTCGGTTGGAAAGACAAGTAAAAATGGCTGCGGAATATGAAGCTTCAACTGGCGTAAAAGTTGAAATGATACCGGTCGAGGAAAGTGAGATGGGAACGAGAGCCACTGCTGCATTTGCTGCAGGCGATCTTCCTGACGTTATTTATTACAGTTTACAATATGCATTACCGTGGACAGAGGCTGGAATACTAGACACTGAAGCAGCTCAGGAAGTTGTAGATGCGCTTGGTTCTGACACGTTTGCCCCAGGTCCTATGCAAATGGCCACCACTCCAAACGGTGTAGCAGGTGTACCAGTTGATGGCTGGACTCAGATGGTTGTTTACCGAAAGGATCTTTTTGAGGCAAACGGACTTAAAGCTCCTTCAAGCTATAAAAATGTGACTACGGCACTTTCAAAATTACACAATCCCCCAAGTATGTATGGATTTGTAGCTGCCACCAAAGTTGATGAGAACTTTATGAGCCAGGTTTTGGAACATGTTCTTCTGGCAAATGGGGCAACGCCTGTTAGTGCCTCGGGATTTTCGGGGTTTGANGAAANCAAAACAATCGAAGCATTAGAATTTTATAAGGCGATTGCGGACGCATCTCCTGNGGGCGAGCTATTTTGGCAACAATCTCGCGAACTCTATTTTGCCGGAAAGGCGGCAATGATCATTTGGTCACCATTTATTATGGATGAGTTGGCAGGACTTAGAGACTCTGCACCACCTACAATTAATTCTGATCCAACAAGTCGTGAACTAGCAAGTGCCACTGGTTTCGTAACGAACTTCTCTGGACCATCTAACCCAGCTGGTGCTGCNTGGGCCGATTCCAGGTATTTNGGAATAACTATCGATGCTGATACTGAGGCAGCACAAGAATTCGTGAAATTTGCGGTGGGTGATGGTTATTTGGACACTCTAGCTATTGCACCNGAAGGAAAGTTTCCAAGCAGAAATGGTACTTCTAGTAACCCAACTGAATACATTGATGGGTGGTCTAAACTGGACGTAGGAGTTGATCGNAGGGCCCCATTATCTGACTTGTACCCCGCTGATGTGATATCNAGTATAGTAGAAGGCCTAGATGTAGCACAAAGATGGGGTGTCTCAGANGGTCAACTGGGNCTAGCATCAAAAATTATTAACAGCCAGGTNATAAACCGTGTTGTTAGGGAATTTATTGATGGTGATATAGCAGCTGACGCAGCTGTGGCAAAGATGAACTCAGAGCTATCTAAAATAGATTAGGTAAATTTGAACTTACACTTGGAAGGCGGTGATTTAGCTTGTCGCCTTCTGAAAAATAAAGCACTTATCCAGTAAATTAATTTGGAGCGCACAATGCAAAAAGTGCCGCCATCAGGGTTAGGGCCCTTGGGAAAGCGCGAGGAAAGATTGGCATGGGGCATGCTACTCCCAACAATCTTATCAGTCTCTTTAATAATTATATTACCATTGTGTGCAATTTTCTGGATTAGCTTCAAACCAATTTCCTTAGCAGATTTACGCCCGCCTACAGTTTTGATTAAAGAGCAACTAAAGGGTCAGATAAATGTTGCAGGTGATGCTGCAAAAATTCGCTACCGTATTAGGAACTCTAGTCAATCCAAGCCACTAACCGATGTGACAATATCAGATATAATCCCGAATTCCTTTAATATTCAAAGCACTGATGAAAGATGTTTAGTTGATGAGACTAACACAATATACTGCATCATCGGTGTTTTAGAAGGTGGCCAGCGCGAGGTAATTGAAGCGGAGGTTTTGATTAAAGACTCTTTTTTTGGATCTGAAAAAGAGTACAAGATAACACAGCCAAGTACCTCAAGTGTTGGAGACAACATACTCACAAACTCTGAATTAACCTTTGAAAATTTTCAAAAGATTTTTGACAGTAAAGAATTTATAACAGTTATAATTACGACTTTCTTTTATACTATTTTTGGGACTGTCGGAGCTGTTATAGTTGGTCTATTCGCAGCATTGCTTTTAAATAATAACTTTCGTGGCAAAGGACTATTAAGGGGGCTATATCTTTTTCCCTATGTTGCTCCTGTAATCGCAGTAGCATTTTCATGGATAAATCTATTCGATCCATTTTCAGGATCTATAAATAGCTTACTACTGCAAATGGATGTTTTAGATAGTCCCATCAATTTTTTTGGACAACGACCCAACGCTCTAATAATGGTAACGATATTTGAGGTATGGCGATACTTTCCTTTGTCCTTCCTATTTATTCTTGCAAGAATGCAGTCAATAGATATCGAAATGTATGAAGCAGCAGATATGGATGGCGCCAGTCCACTTCAGAAATTCTGGTACATAAACCTTCCGATGCTAGTCGGCATAATGAGTGTCCTTTTTTTGCTTCGCTTCATTTGGACTTTTAATAAATTTGACGATATTTTTCTATTAACTGGGGGGGCCTCAGGTACTAGGACACTAACAGTGAATGTCTATGAGCAGGCCTTCGCAGTCTCAAATATTGGAGCCGGGGCAGCTGTCGCCGTAGTTATTTTTATTTTTCTTCTTATCTTTTCACTTCTCTTCTTTAAATTTTTTAGTCAGGAGGAAGGGCTCTGACTTATAAAAAAAATATTGTTATCACAGCTTTTACCGTCGGAACACTATGGGCTTTAACGATGTCAATTGTTGTATCCGTTTTTCTATCGTTCATTACAGGGTCCCCATTAAAACCAAATATTCTGATCGTTATTAGCACTGGTAGCATTGCAGGCGTATTAATACCGCATGTTATGAGATCCACTTTGATATTGTTACTTATGATGATTTCATCAATTTTATTAAGCACTTTAACTTATGGACCAATTACAACTGGCCAAAATATTTCATACTTACTAAACTGTTTCGCTCAAACACTCTTCGCAGCTAGTACAGTATTACCACTAACAAAAATACTATCTGGGCTCTCTGTCAAAGATTCAGGCAGACATGAAATAGAAAGAGCGTTTATTAGGTTTTCTACAGGGTTTGGTCTGATCTTTTTTACTATGATAGTTCTGATACCATTCTATGTCATGGTGATGACTAGCCTCAAAACACAACAGGAACTTTTATTAAATCCTTTAGACTTCAGTATAGATCTTTCAAAAGGACTAATGTTATTCCGAAGCTATTCAGAATTATTCCAAGATTTTGGGTTTGGACGTTACCTGTGGACAAGTTTTTATGTATCTATAGCAACGGTGCTTGTTACTTTAGGATTTTCGATACCCGGCGCCTATGCTGTGGCAAGACTAAGATTCAGAGGGAGCTCAGCATTTAGCAGATCGATTTTACTGATTTATATGGTTCCAATGATCGTACTTGCTCTGCCAATATATATCTTATTTTCTCTTACTGGCCTTCGTAATACAACTCTTGGACTGGTGCTAATTTACCCAGTTACAACAATTCCAGTGGCTCTTTATATGCTACAGGGATATTTCAGAGGTTTACCGTATGAAATAGAAGAAGCGGGCTTAATGGATGGGCTCTCTCGTCTCGCGGTGATCTGGAAGATAACATTACCACTCGCACTCCCTGCCCTTGCTTCAGTAAGCCTTTATGTTTTTATGATTGCTTGGAATGAATTTTTACTCGCGTTTATGTTATTGGATGATCCCCTTACATTTACCCTTACGAGGGGTGTTGCTTCTTTAAACTCATCGGAAGTTCCACGGCAACATTTGATGGCAGGAGCAGTTATATCCACAGTACCAATTTTACTAATATTCCTTTTCCTTGAGCGATTCATGACAAAAGGCCTTACTGCTGGGAGCGTGAAAGGATGACAAAAAATAAGTGGTTGGAGATAGATGAGAAAGCGAGAAATGTTTTATTAAAAAATGATCGAGGTGGTTATACTGTTCCGACACCGAACCTGTACCCCTACCAATGGAACTGGGATAGCGCTTTTGCAGGATGGGGGTTTTCAACCTTTGATATCGAACGCGCATGGCAAGAACTTGACACGTTATTTGCAGGTCAATGGTATAACGGAATGGTTCCTCATATTCTATTTCGAAGAAATGATCCTGATTATTTCCCGGGCCCAGAAGTCTGGGGGGCCAAGGGACACGGACCTATTTCATCAAGCGGTATAAGCCAACCGGCAGTTGCTGCCACTTTTGTGAGAGAAATCTGGGAAAAAGACAAATCAACGGGCAATGTTAGACTAAGAAAAATATTTCCTAAACTACTGGAATGGCACAGGTGGTTTATGAAATGGCGCCTTAGTGAAAAAAATACTGTCTTTATCTCACATCCGTGGGAGGCAGGGCGTGACAATAGTCCTGATTGGGATGATGCAATGGAGGCCATTAATCCATTTGACGTCGGTGTATACACTCGACGCGACACCAGCCATGTTGACAGCTCTATGCGTCCGACTAAAGAGGATTATGATCGGTATCTTTGGTTGGTCAAACGAGGGCGCGAGCTAGAGTGGGATGAACAACTCATGTCTAAGAATAGACCCTTTGAAGTCGCTGACCCCACGATGACATTCATTTTATTGCGAGCATGTCGGGATTTATTATTCATGGCTGAAGCTCTCAACTTTGATAGCGCTGAAATTTCCGAATGGTGTACTAAGCTATCGGATGGGATAGAAACGTTAAGAAACCCCAACGGAGGATTTTTTAATGCCATTAACTGTCTTACGGGAGCGCATTCAGGAAATATAACATCTGCATCATTCTTAAATTGGTACGCAGGAATGCACGATGAAAAAACCCTTGAAATTTTGGCAAAAACTCTTGAAGAAATAAATTATCCAATTCCCAGTCTATCAATCGACTCAGAAAAGTTTGACGGAATGAGATACTGGCGTGGGCCTACTTGGGCTATTTTAAATTCCCTAGTTGGTCTTGGTTTGGCAGAAATGGGATATTTGGCGGAAGCAGAAATATTAAGAAATAGCACGCAATCCTTGATTGCGGAACACGGCTTTGCTGAATATTTCCATCCTATTAATGGCACCCCTGGTGGCGGAGACAGTTTTACCTGGACTGCAGCGGTTTGGCTTGCATGGGCTTCACCGTCTAACGGAGAGCACTAATGGGGTCTATTGAGTTATCAGCCATCGAAAAATGGTATAATGAAGCGCAAGTTATAAAGGGTATTGATCTTCAAATACAAGCTGGTGAGTTCATCATTTTTGTTGGACCGTCTGGTTGTGGAAAATCAACATTACTAAGAATGATCGGTGGTTTAGAAGAAACATCTCGAGGTAAAATAAGTATAAACGGCCAAGAGGTTACAGATAAGCCTCCTGCAAAACGTGGACTCTCAATGGTATTCCAATCTTACGCCTTATATCCTCATATGTCAGTGAGAGAAAATATGGGCTTCAGCCTTAAGACGGCTGGGAAAAGTAAAGATTATATTCGGACAAAGGTCTTGGAAACAGCTAAAGTTCTGAGACTGGAAGATCTACTTGACCGTTATCCAAAAGATCTATCTGGCGGACAACGTCAACGTGTTGCAATTGGACGGTCAATCGTAAGAGCACCTTCCGCCTTTTTGTTTGACGAGCCTCTTTCTAACTTGGATGCAGCACTGAGAGTAGAGATGCGGCTAGAAATCGCTAAGCTCCATAAGTCTCTCCGATCAACAATGATATACGTAACCCACGATCAAACAGAAGCAATGACGCTCGCAGATCGTATTGTTGTGCTGGATGATGGCAAAATAATACAGGTTGGAACTCCACGTCAGCTATATAAAAACCCTGCAAATCTATTCGTTGCTCAATTTATCGGTTCACCTAAAATGAACATCATAAATTGTAACAGATTAACCAATTCTTTCCTCGGTAACATCACTTCAGATAAACATCTGGAAGTTATTCCTCACAAATTTGGAATTCGTCCAGAGCATATAAAAGTAAACTCTAAAAGTCAGAGCGTTATTAAAGGAAAAATTGATGTAATAGAGTACTTAGGCGCTGACAGTTTTCTGTTCGTAGATTGCGAAGATTTGGGGATAATTACGGTAAGAGTGGATGGATCGCGCGAATTTAACTTAGGTGAAATGCTTAACTTGGAGTTTCGGACAGAAAATACTCATTTTTTTGATAGCAGCGGCGCAAAATTGGAATTTTAAGAAGCAAATTATATTAATGAAAAGATCCGAAATAAATACTATAATCTTAGAAGCCAAAGAGATGATTAAATCTTTTGGTCATCACTTACCAGACTTTGCATATTGGTCAGCGGACAAATTTAAAGAAAAACAAGTAGAAGCCAAAGAGATCATTCAAGCAGGATGTGGCTGGGATATTACGGATTACGGTAGGGGTAATTTCAACGCAACGGGTCTTTTTCTGTTCACGCTGCGAAATGGAAGGCTAGCAGATTTAGCAAAAGGAAAGGGGATGTGCTACGCTGAAAAGCTACTTATCTCACGGCATAATCAGTTAGCACCTATGCATACTCACATTAAAAAAGCCGAAGATATAATAAATCGTGGAGGGGCAAGCCTAGCAGTAGAAATTTTTGGCTCTGACCAGCAAGGAAACTATGACGAGCAAAGAGGAGGATTTGTTTATTGTGATGGAATAGAGCGATCATTCTCACCAGGAGAAATAATTATTTTAAAACCCGGTCAAAGCATAACCTTATTGCCTGGGGATTGGCATGCTTTTTGGGGTCACGACGGTGATGTACTCGTTGGTGAGGTTTCTACGGTAAACGATGATTTAGAGGACAATATTTTCCGTGATAAAGTATCACGGTTTTCCGACATCGATGAAGATACTGCACCAATCCATCTACTAGTTAGCGATTACACAAAATGGTTGAACGCATAACTGATAACTTAGCAAAAGCGCACCAATAAAATCAGTCCATCGAACACGACGAGCTTCCACTTAATTTCTGTACAAGCTATGACAAGACTTGCATGTTTTGCCTAGTGACATAACAACATCTCTCAAGCCGTCTTCATCAAATAGTGAACTACCTGCATCAATTGCAACTGTTTTCAGACTCAAAGCTTTATCAACAAAATCTTCATAGTTACTCCAAATTTCAGGTTTGGCTTCTGCATGAGGATCAACTGCTTCAATTTCAAAAAGTGTAGGTGTTTTAGCAGCCAATTTTTCGATATTCTGGATTGCCGATTTTGCACTAACTAAGTCAAAATCTACCTGACCCTTCAACATAAGACCTAAAACGCGCATGTTATCCGAAATCTCGCTCATCGCTTTCGTCCGCGCCGTCACAGCTTCACTTTCAACGCTTGCAATACAGTATACTCCCGTGCCACAAATAAAAAAGCAAGCTGTAATCAAGTACTTTAGTCGCATAAATTTCCTCATAATGCTCGTTGGTATCTAGCCGATCGGCAGGCTAGCTATTCACCTTCAGGTTGTAATTGTAGGCGAAGTTTCCTTTGTGGCAACAATTTATAGTATTAGAAAAAGGACAATGGAAAGTGGACGATCAATGTATTCGAAAACAAATAAAGAAGTTGTGTCAAAGCTGGGGATGAAGTTATCGCCGTAGTCATAAGAGATGCAGATAGTTTTGAACAAAATGCTCAAGATGGTGTTGCTAATTGGTTAGATGAAAGAAGATCAATGCTCCAAGAATATGATCCAACTAACCGCCATACCATTCCTTTATCTGGTGATCTTGTTGAATAGTCGACTGTTCTTTATTGAGACCACAATAAGTGATCATTCTTTCGATGATTACTCTTCGGAAAATAGTTCAAACCATAACCAAAAATGAAACTAAGTAACACGATTAACTAAACCCCTCTTAAGCTTAGTTCTACCAATTTATATTCTGGTTAAATTTAGCTTGTTATGTCGTAAGCCCGCTCACCATGTGTACTAAGGTCAAGCCCAGTGATTTCATCTTCCTCGTTTACCCTAAATGAAGTGAGAGCCCCGACCATCTTGATCAAAATAGTAGTGACAACAATGGTGAAAAAACCAACAATAAGTAATCCACCTATTTGAGCCGTCCAAGAACCAGCGCCAAAAACTGCTATCATGACGATCCCAAAGATTCCCCCAATACCATGCACTGCAAATACATCAAGAGTGTCGTCGACAGACAGAATGTTACGCACCAAATTAACACTTTCCTGGCACAGCACACCAGCAATTGCACCGATGACAAGCGCTTCGATTGGCCCAACAAATCCTGAGGCAGGCGTAATTGAGGCCAGCCCCGCAATGGTACCAGTTACAAGTCCAACCAAAGATGCTTTACCGTATTTAATTCGCTCCCAAGCGGCCCAGGTCAATGAGGCCGTTGCTGCAGAAATGTGCGTGACAGTTAATGCCATAGCTGCACCGCCATCTGCTGCAAGCTGCGAGCCCCCATTAAAACCAAACCATCCCACCCAAAGCATTGCTGCCCCTATCATCACATAGCCTGGATTATGGGGAGGTTTTGTCTTATTTTTGCGAGAACCAAGAAAAAACGCCAAAACTAGAGCAGCAAGACCTGCTGTTTCATGTACAACGATACCACCAGCAAAGTCTTTAACACCAATCGCACCTAAAATCCCCCCATCACTCAGCATACCTCCACCCCAAATCCAATGGACGACTGGGGCATAGCAAAGTAACATCCACAGACCTGAGAAAGCCATAACAAAAGCAAAGCCCACGCGCTCTACATATGCTCCTACTATCAGTGCCGGTGTTATGATTGCAAAGGTCATTTGAAAGGCAAAGAATAAAACTTCTGGCAAAGTTCCACTAAGGCTATCACTTGTCACATTTAATAAGAAAATCTTATCCAAGCCTCCCCAATAGCCGCTGTCACCCCCGCCAAAAGCTATCGAGTACCCGAGGGCTAACCATAATACACTCATAAGGCAGGCAATTGCATAGCAATGCATGAATACGCTTAGGACGTTCCGTGCGCGCACTAGACCACCATAGAATAGGGCTAGGCCCGGCAGGGTCATAAACAGCACAAGTGCCGTTGCAACGATAATCCAGGCAGTATCTGCTCCATTCATAAACCTAATCCTCTTTGTAAGTGACCTAAATCTGAAATCTCAGAAATGATTAAAAAAAAAGCATTAGATGTTACAAAAGGCATCAATATAAATTATAACCCTCAAAGTGCATAAAATTTGTGCATAAAGTCAGGTAATGCGTGAAATTTATGCGAAGTAAAATTTGTAAAATACTGTGAAAAACTGGCGTGAATCTTCTTTAAAAAAATTCCTAAAAGCGACAGACCTGTTTCTATATATTTAGAATCCATAAACTAGATAACTAATCTTCTTTAATAAGGTTTTTCCAATCAGCTTCAGAAATTATTTCTGTCGTCCCTTTTTCAACTGATTTAATTGCGCCCATTAGCTGAGCAATTGTGCCTTTTTTTTCCCACTTGCCCTTTATTGACCCATCACTACCGAAATTGTATGAAACAGTTTTTATATGAGTGGAAGTATCTTTATCTTCATAAAAATTAAAGACATTATTGCTGCCGATAGGCCTGAAAAATAAAGACATAATTAATTTAAATTCGACCCAGATGAATTAAGCTCGGCCATAATATTAGCTTTTAGTAACAAAGCTTTTACCATTTTCTCAGTTTTGGTAAGTTTAGTCCAATCCACACTTAACGACTGACAATACTCGCATGTGCATTGTTGCCGGTTTTTTGTATTAAGATTATCAAAACCACGATCGTGTATCATTAGGTATCTTTCGTATATGAGCTTGTTTTTTGCANGCAAATNTGCCNTAAGANNTNTTGTTTACGCACCCCCTCGATGATTGGATCACACTAGTGTAAAATACTCTTTAATTGGCTATNAAAGAGCTTNAAGAAAGGCTTTAAAATGGATTGGGATGCACGTTACTCAATTGACGATTATTTATTTGGAAAAGATCCAGCACAGGCACTGTTAAGAAATGAGGAGCACTTGGTGGTGGGCGGTAATACGCTTGTAATAGCCGATGGNGAAGGNAGAAACTCNGTTTATTTGGCTAAGAAAGGTTTCAAGGTCACTGCAACAGACAATTCAACAGTTGCANATCAAAAAGCAAAAGCCTTAGCAAATAGCCAAAATGTNGAAGTGAATTATAAACTGGAAGACTTTTTTGATATTAATTGGAGCGAGACACAATATGACAATGTTGTAGGAATATGCTTCCAGTTTATACCACCCAACTTGATAGACGATGTGCTGATGGGCTTACGTTCAGCAACAAAAAAAGGAGGCACATTATTTATACACGGCTACACACCAGACCAGCTCAGNTACGGAACCGGTGGCCCTAAAGATATATCACTCATGTATACAAAAGATACCTTCACAAGATTATTTCACCACTCAGAAATATTTAAGTTAGAAGTTTATGAAGCGACAATACACGAGGGCGTAGGTCATAGTGGAAAGTCAGCTATGATAGATTTTATAGCTAAGTTTTAATGCGAATNAAAAAATAGGTTATATTAGTAAGATTAACCTNAGAAACTCAGACCTACTNGTAGAATTTCGGACCTCNTTCTTTATCAATCTTAATAAAAGCTAAACATCACCAGTATATTCACCTCTTGCCGGATAATCCTTTTCAATCACAAAATCGATTGCACCAAGCAATTCAGAGAAATGAGGCCGAACAAAGGGCATAGTTTGAANGGAACCATAAAAAAGNTTCTGTTCTGGAGTAATCATAAACAAACCAGGTTCTGGAAATAGCTGCGGCTCTTCAATACCAATCGAAGTTTTGCCACGGGATGTGGAAATATAAAGACCCCATTTGCGAGCATGCTCNAAACTTAAATTATAACCAATTCGCAAGGTCTTTGCTTGAACGCGCTTTGCCATTTCATTCGCTCGCTCTTTGGCGTCTGAACTTATTGCTATTGTAGTNACACCTCTTTTNTTAAACTCAGGCGTCAAGCGCTCTAGCTCACTAAGGTACGTGGCNCAAATAGGACAATGCAATCCACGATAAAAACAAACTACCGTTCCCCNTTCAGAAATTTCATTCGATAACTCAAAGGTTTCGCCATTTACCGTCGGTANTATTAAATTTGGTGTTTTCTNTCTGGGAATAAGCATGTTAGCCTTCTTTTTGATTTTATAAAATTTCCAATAAGCAAAATATTCAAATTTACAAAGATTTTTTGTTTGGAATTTGAATAATTATGCTAAGAATACATTCTTTTCTTTCGCTCACGAGTTTCCTTTGTTCCCTTTTCAGANCCATCATGNAAAGATCCAAACCACTTATCCCAAGGCATTTCAACAGTTCCATAGTTACACTCAAAATATCTATGATGCAGTTGATGGAAAAAATCACCCATATTTGCCCGTTCTTTGTCCGCCAAGTATAGCTTTTCGAACCCTGAGTGNGAAAATATTGGGTGAATTGACTGCATATAACCATGAAACATGATGTGCATGGGATGACTTGGTATGATGAAGTGAATNAGAAAATTTGTATAGAATAGCANATGCTCAATGGGGTGCATTGAAATACCCGACCAGGGACCAACATTTATATTTCGATGATGTAGTGCATGAGCGATACGATAAAGTGGCGGCCAGTGAAGTGCTCGATGAACCCAGTAAAAGTGAAAGCTTGCCCATAAAATGAGAAAGGGAAACATTAAAAAGAACCAAATAATATTNTCTGGAAACANAATTGCAGGTGCGAAGCCATTCGCCATNGCCCAAAAGACGAGGCATTGAAAAATTGACCACTGTGTAACACCACTCGCCAAAGTCCAAAACATATTATCGTGAACTTGATTACGAAAACTAAAAGTTCCGTTGTTAATTGCGGGTTGTCTTGCATCAAATTTAAACTCGTTGCCTTGTCCCTTAATTTTATAAAGCCAATAATGCAGNATCCCAGCGCAAAGCGTGTGAGGGNNNAGATTAGCTANCCACACTCTTATTATCCACTCTGCCTTAAAGTTCTGCATGACTTCTAACGGGGGTAAAATTATGAAATAAGCAGTAAAAGCCAATGCTAGTGCAAGAGTTGTAGTGGATGCGGCCAGCCAGTAGTTAGAATACCACTTCAAGACTGACAAAAAGCTCGGTGGCCAGTTAAATAATGGATTTAACGGAACTGCGCGAACTGGACGGTGGTTCCAACGGTTCGCTTCTTGATCGTTTTGAAATTTTTTTTCCGTCATTTTGAAATGCTCTCACTTAGACTCATCTTTACAAATATCGGCGCCCTGTATTTGTATCATGCATGACTATTCTTGCTAGTATTTTTTGTTTGCATCCGAATTATCTTTGTCTGCAAATATTGATCGATAGCCTCGCTGCCATTTGAAGTGCCTGATATCAGTTGTGGCCGCCAGAATGACAACCACATTGTCAGCCGTGATGGTTATAGTGAATTAAATATGAGTTTGTGATAATGGTGAGAGATATAGGGAGAAAANTATAATGAAAATCTTAAANAAGTTATTATTGGTAATATTAATTTTGCCACTGTCTATCGTTTCACTACAAGCAGGACAGTCAGATGACGGCATTCAACGCTTGGCATTACAGGTCAGCGATAATGACCCTAAGACTCTCAACAAAGTTTTAAATGTTGCAGCGAATTTTGCTCGAGGACAAACCAATAAGGGAAATATGTATGAAATCGAAATAGTAGCATTTAATGCTGGACTTCATATGTTGCGGGAAGACACTTCTCCAGTTTTAGACAGAGTGCAAAGCTTTGCGGATAGCATACCTGATTTAACCTTTAGTGCTTGTCAAAATACTATTAATGGAATGACAAAAAAAGAAGGTAAAGCGCCTCCACTTATATCTGCGGCAAAGGTAGTGCCCGGTGGAGTTGGGCGACTATTGAAATTGGATGATAGTGGGTACTTTGTTATTCGCCCTTAGCGAGAAATTATTTGACTAATTTCAAATTAGAAAGCCTCTCAACTTAGAGAGGTTTTAGCTTAGTTTACGCGGCTAATGTGACTACAAGCTGATATTTATCTAACGCGTGCACCCTTTTACGGTAATGTAGTTTTCAGAGACCATTCCATCACTATTACCAATCCAACACATTTTTACTTGTCGGCCGTATCTTATACTTTTTACATTAAATGTTTCTATCGCGTCTCCTGTATCCAGATTAACAACCGTAATATCTTGCCCCACAGTAATCGAATTTGTGCTTAATTGAACGTTCTTGAATGTTTCACACTCACCAGAGCCACAATACTTAAAATGGTCTACAGTAGTCCAATTTGCATCTGGAACCTGAGATGGTTGAGCATAAATAATATACGGAAAGAAAATGAAACAAAACGTTACCAGCAAAAGATGGATTTTTCTGATTTTGAGCATTTCAATATTCCTATTAATCGAAGCTATTTTTATAGTAGTGGGTATTACAATTAAATTACAAAGACTATTTTGCACATGGCCTTCAAAAGCTGTTCCTTCTGAATAAAGATGATCAAGAAAGAATTATTGCTCTGGGTTTGGATAACTTTGATCTATTCCATGATAAGTGCCGTATACATCGTTCAATCAAAGTAAGTTTGCCAAATTTAGGGATTAAGGTGTGAAAATGAAATTAGAAACTTCGCAGTATGAGGCGGTGCTTTCTTATTGTATTGACCGAACACTTAGCGGTTATGAGAATGCTTTATATTATGGAAAGCTGAGCGGTTTTCTTACATCTAATAATGAGCTAACAACTAATGGTAAAAAGGTTGCAGATATCCTTGCCAGTAAAAAGTAAGCTTAACATTCCAACGCGTGAGAGATAAATCGAACGTCTTTTATTTATGAACTAACTCTATGCCATAAATTAACCTTTTAATGAGAATTACTTACTTTACTCACAACTAATGTGAAACAAATCTAAGACGCTCGTTAAGACTTTTAAAAACTGATATTATTATCAGGCTTCCTTTACTAGTTTTCAAAAGGGTACGATTTTATTACCATTTTAGAATATTAGTAAATACTTGCAGGTATTTTAAATTTAAAAAGTCTAAGGCCTCACTTTGTTTATTCCAGATAATTTTAAAATTCCAACTCATTTATCAAATGAGCAATTTCATTTTGAAGTTTTAGCTCCAGCATTTTGTGTTCTGGATTATGAGGCGGTCATGTCAAGTAAAGAAAGACTACGTCATGTTTTTTCGCAGGACGACAATTGGCCAGAAGATGACATGAGTTTTGAGTCAAATAAAAATGACTTAATCATGCATGCAGATGAATTTAATGCCAGGAAAGCTTTCGCCTATGCGGTGCTTAATTCGCAAAAAGATACTTATATCGGTTGTGTATATATCAATCCTACTGAGCAAGAAAGCTACGATTGTGAAGTATACCTATGGGTGAAGGATAGTGAATTTTTATTGGACAAATTTCTTTTTCAAAGTGTAGAAAATTGGTTGCAAGAAGAATGGCCATTTAGACGGCGTGCTTATCCAGGACGTACTATTNCCTGGGAAGATTGGAAATAAAGGCTTAGGGTTCAGCAANAAAATTCTACCACTATTTTCCTGATTTCGGCAGTCCTTTTTCTGGACTATNNTGANCTTGTNTCAAATAGTAAGAATACTCCATATNTNACNAAGAGAGTANNCCAGAGAAATGACTCCAAATGACTTNCGCATTCTTCCAATTGTATTAGACGCTCTAAAGAAGCCGCGTGAGCCCCGCAGTATTTTAAATTATATGTGCGCTTGCGATACCACCAATCCAGAAACTCGCGAAGGTTTAAACAATGAAGATGTTGTCAGCCCATTGTTACCTATTTGGTTTGCAAGTGGCTCAAAATTAGATGATCTTTGTCAACCTTTCGCTGTGGTCATTCGTGAACTTAAAGCTAATCCAACGACTTTAGTGGGGTACAATTGGGACAGCTTAGATGGCAAAGTCGCTAAGGTTTTACTTGCAGATCAATTATCAAGATCTTGTTTTCGCGGTTCGGCAGAAGCATTTTCATACGATCTTATAGGTCGGCAAATGGTACACGATCTTGTAAGTCCAGGGTCATTAAAAGAAACTCTCACATTACCCGCGGCGTTACTTTATCTTCTGCCTTGGGCTTTGGCCCATTCTGAAGAATTAAAAGATTTAGAGCGTGCGTGCGAAATTATTGACATTACTATAAGTGAACATCCTCGATTCAGTCTGTTTGAGCGGAGTAAAATGGCAGTGAACCAACATCGACAAGTTTTAGAAAAATTTGGGCGGTATCCTCAAAGAAACAAAGATTTTTTCAGAGAAAATACAATGGAGGAAACCGAATGGCTCAGTGATAAAGAGAATTTACCAATTTGGGCTGGTGGGAAACTCTCATTCGACAAGCCAATAATCTAACGGGTTTCTTCTATTTTTGCCTAAGAAATTTACAACTTAACCAAGTAAAAGATAATGGACCAATTTTGTTATATAGAAATAGCATGCTAAGATAGCCACTGTAGCCAATACTAAGTCAGCGAAATGATCTTTTGAAAAAAAATTATGGGGAATACTGATGCGCTTTATGAAAACGATCCGATTCAAACTTAAACCAGATTTCCTAGACGACTTCTTAACTGAGTATCATAAGGTTACTGAAGCAGCGATAAAAGATGGATCAATAGATTCTTATTTTACCGCAGTCGTTGAAGATGAGATTGTGTACATTGGTACCTTTAATGACAAAGAGCCGGTATCAAATACTATTCAACGCGGATTGGACTGGTTAGATAATTTTAAACATATGCTCCAGCTATACTCTCACTGGAATAGTTACGTAATTGTTGAAAGTGGTGCAATTAAATATGAGAATAGAATATCTACCCTGTAAAAATATACGATAATAAAAGTAATCAATGGTGGAGGAAATGTTCAAAAAAATCTTAATGCGAATAAGAGGTTTCTTGAATCAGCCTATTGAGAAGCAACTAATGGTTCTCATTTTAATCGTTTTTTTAATATTTTTATTAACCCTAACTCAGTATGTTTCGGTGCTTACGGAGAGTGCAACCAAAGCTCTCTACACTCCTTAGCTCTATTTAGTTAATTGAAACTAGGGTAATCTAATTTGACAAAATCAAGAAATTACTTCTTGGAAGGATAGACAGTGGATATATATAGAGCCGGGTCAAAACCTACACGAAAATCTTCCTCCGACTGGTTTACCGGAACAGTATGGCAAGATCCGATAGTTGAAGCACCCGAACCAGCAAGGGTCCGGGCTGTAAAGGTAACATTCGAGCCCGGTGCGCGTACTGCATGGCACACGCACCCTCTTGGCCAAACACTACATTTAATAAGCGGTGTAGGCCTGATAGGATTAAGAGACGATCATCCTAAAATTATCAATGCAGGGGATACCGTCTGGATACCACCGAACGAGGATCATTGGCACGGAGCCACACCAACTAATTCTATGACCCACATAGCCATACAAGAATCTATGAACGGGAGTGTTGCAAATTGGTTAGAAAAAGTGGCTGATGAAGAATATCAGAGTTTGTATCTTAGTTTACAGAAATAAATTAATATTTTTTACTCTATAATTGGTTTATTTTATAATCCAAAACCTACGCAACCTCGTAACGTGTATATGAGATATATTTTCTTTTTAGCAATTTTAATTCCATATGTGTGTTTCGCAAGCGCAGACATCAGGGAAAGATATGTGAATGCAGTAGAGGACTTTTCAACTTGCGGGGTGGCGCTGATGCCTTGGGGTGCTAATGCATGGCAGTATGATGAAGCTGAGAGACCATACGTAGAACAGGCTAAAATAAATCAAAGCAAGATGGAATCTGAAATTGATGAAAAGTTTTACACGGAAGCTAACTTACAGAAGTTATTTGTTGATCTTATTGATAACTTTTATAAAGAAACCTCTGAGCTAACAGCACAACTCAAAAAGTTGCCCTCCGATGATCATGATTTGATTTGGGGCAGACTTTTTAACTTAGAAAAAGAAGCTGTTTTTGTGCGAGAAAAATTGGCATCTGACTTTCGTCTTCATGCAGAAATAATTAGGATGTGTTCCAGCGGATAAAGAAAAGTATAAGTGAGATTACTAGTTATGATTAGGTTAGCCAAGCTTTTGATTAATTCTCATAAAAAATATTCGTGCTACAAATATAGTTTAAGACAAAGTATTGCGCTGGATTGGCGCACAAAATAGTCCATTTACTTTTAGCAACTATCCACCAAATAAAATTGAAAGCTGCGATGCAGCTAAAGCAACCGCAAGAACTAAGTTCATTAGTCTGAGTAAATTATAAGGCTGTGCAGAGATAAATTTGTAAGCATGACTGTTTTTGGTTTCTACCGCTGCATCCTTAATGTTTGCAACTTGTGATTGAAGAGT
>PAHS01000020.1 GCA_002711145.1 Marinovum sp.
TCAAATCAGCTCCTCTAGTACGCATTCTAAAACCACCAGTCAACTTACTCATCTTAATGACCAGCTTATTATCATTAGCATTCATATTTGCTAATTTTTTTCCTGGGAACCAATCTCCAGTAATGCGAATTGACGTTTTATCCTCAAAAATCACATTTGCACCGCTAGTATCAGCCGAAACATTCACAGAAAATACTTTCCCAGAAATTTGCACGACCCAATCGTCTCCAACACGTCTTTCGTGGTTATCCATTCTACCAGAAATTTTTGTGCGCCTAATTTCAGCAACCCGGTTCATAGCAGCAGCACAGGCGGCAAGATCTATGATTTTATCATCACTNANATCAACNCCATTAAANCCGTCTGGGTACTCTTCTGCAATAAAAGCNGTAGTAATATTACCAGAGACAAACCTTTCGTGATCCATGACAGCAGATAAAAAAGGTAAATTATGCCCAATACCCTCCAACTCAAAGCGATCAAGGGCAGTNCGCATTTGCTCAATAGCTTTTGCTCTGTTTGGAGCCCAAGTACANAGCTTTGCGATCATTGGATCGTAGTACATGGAAATCTCACCACCCTCAAAAACACCAGTGTCGTTTCTGACTATTACAGCCTTTTCTTTTACTTCAGTAGGAGGCCGATAGCGAGTTAAGCGCCCNATTGATGGTAAAAAATTGCGATAAGGGTCTTCTGCATAAAGGCGACTTTCAATCGCCCACCCACTCAATTTTATGTCTTTTTGGGATATAGATAGCGGTTTGCCAGCCGCTATAGATATCATTTGTTCAACTAAATCTACACCAGTTATGAGCTCAGTTACTGGGTGTTCAACCTGTAAGCGAGTATTCATTTCTAAAAAATAGAAGTTTTTATCTCTATCTACTATAAACTCCACAGTTCCAGCGCTAAAATAGCCAACTGCCTTTGCTAATTTGCAGGCTTGTTCACCCATTTCCTTACGGGTCTTTTCATCTAGAAAAGGACTGGGCGCTTCCTCGACTACTTTTTGATTTCTGCGCTGTATGGAACATTCACGCTCACCTAAATAAATACAATTACCCTGAGTATCAGCCAATATTTGAATTTCGATGTGTCGAGGTTGGGTAACAAATTTCTCAATAAAAATCCTATCATCTCCAAAGCTATTGGCAGCTTCGTTTTTTGAAGATTCAAACCCTTCTTTTACCTCGGTATCGTTCCAGGCTATCCTCATTCCTTTACCACCACCACCTGCTGATGCCTTTATCATTACGGGGTAGCCAATCTGCTTGCTTATACGGACCGCCTCTTTGTCATCATCTATTATACCCATGTACCCAGGAACCGTATTTACACCGGCATCTTGAGCAATCTTCTTCGATGTTATTTTGTCACCCATACTTTTGATAGCATGCTCAGGTGGCCCAATAAACGTTACTCCGATATCAGATAAAGCCTTCGCAAATTTGGCATTTTCCGATAGAAAGCCATATCCAGGGTGAACAGCATTGGCCTTAGTTTCCTTAACCGCGGAGATCACTTTTTCAATATCAATGTAGGATTGATTGGCTGGAGGTGGACCAATACTTACCGCCTCATCTGCCATTTGCACGTGAAGAGCTTGCCTGTCCGCATCAGAAAAAACAGCTATCGTTTTTATACCCATTTGTTTTGCGGTTTTCATAACGCGGCATGCGATTTCTCCACGGTTTGCTATCAACAGTCTATCAAACATTGTTCATCCTCTCTGATCGGAATCAAAGGTTTCTGGAAAGTTAATCTTTATCACATTTAGGTCCAGAATAAGCTTTTCCTCATAGGACCTAGCATCAAATTGATCTTCATATGCTTTTACTTCTCGCCCAAATAGCCAACTTAAACGACCAGCATCCAAATTACCTCTTTCGAAAGGTTGGTCCCAAAACTGTTCAAGTAGAGCTCTGACGAAACCGTTATCGGCCCTTTTATCAGCTGGCTTACGATCTCTGAAACGTTCTCGCACTATTATCGGAGTGACCCCCTTTGGATTAGGTCGGCGGATCGTGAACTGATAATCAGTTCCAGGCAATCGGGATGGAAATCCTCTATGTTTCATCATCGTATCGAAGATCCCAAGTAAAAAAAATTAGCGACATTAGTGTCTTTCAAGCTAAAGAGGGATATTATCATGTTTTTTCCAGGGATTTTTCAATTGCTTATTCCTTAAAGCAGCGAAAGCTCGAGACACCCTTTTTCTTGTAGAGCGTGGTTGAATTACTTCGTCTATAAAACCTCTTTCAGCAGCTATGAAAGGGTTCGCAAAACGGTCTTCGTATTCCTTTGCGTGCTTAGAAATCTTTTCATCATCACCCAAATCTGCACGATGAATTATCTCAGTAGCACCTTTAGCACCCATCACTGCAATCTCTGCGGTTGGCCATGCATAATTAAAATCTCCTCTTAAATGCTTAGATGACATAACATCGTATGCGCCACCGTAGGCTTTTCGGGTTATAACGGTAACTTTCGGAACTGTTGCCTCGCCATAGGCAAACAATAATTTCGCGCCGTGTTTGATTACGCCACCATATTCCTGCGAAGTTCCAGGTAGAAATCCTGGAACATCAACTAATGTTAGTATGGGGATTTCAAATGCATCACAAAACCTTACAAACCGGGCAGCTTTTCTTGAACTATCAATATCTAAACACCCTGCTAGAACCATTGGTTGATTTGCTACAACACCAACTGTTTGGCCTTCTAAACGGACAAAACCGGTAATTATATTTTTTGCAAATTCACCCTGTATTTCATAAAAATCACCTTCATCAGCTAACTTCTCAATCAGTTCTGCCATATCATAGGGAGTATTAGGGTTGTCAGGTATTAGGGTGTCTAAAGAAGATTCTATTCTATTGGGATTGTCAAAAAATGGCCGTACGGGTGCTTTCTCACGGTTATTCAAAGGGAGAAAATCGACTAATCTGCGCACTTCAAATAAGGCCTCGATATCGTTTTCAAACGCTCCATCTGCTACCGATGATTTCTTTGTGTGGGTTGATGCTCCACCCAGTTCCTCGGCTGTAACTACTTCGTTAGTAACTGTCCTAACAACATCCGGGCCAGTAACAAACATGTAAGAGCTGTCCTTCACCATAAAGATAAAATCTGTCATTGCTGGAGAATAAACAGCACCACCGGCACAAGGCCCCATAATCACAGAAATCTGGGGGATTACTCCAGACGCCATGACATTCCTTTGAAAAACTTCAGCGTAGCCGGCGAGAGATGCCACACCTTCTTGAATACGAGCACCTCCAGAGTCGTTCAGGCCAATTACTGGAGCACCATTTTGGATCGCCATGTCCATGATTTTGCAAATTTTTTGTGCATGAGTTTCAGACAGCGATCCTCCAAAAACTGTAAAGTCTTGGCTAAATACATACACCATCCTACCATTAATAGTGCCCCAGCCCGTCACGACGCCATCGCCAGCAGGTTTAGATTTTTCCATATCGAAATCGGTACATCTGTGCGAAACAAACATATCGAACTCTTCGAAACTATCCTGATCCATAAGAATTTCAATTCGTTCTCGGGCTGTCAATTTTCCTTTAGAGTGCTGAGCCTCTATGCGATTACTGCCACCACCTAAACGCGCATTTTCACGGCGTTTTCTCAATTCTAACAAGACGTCTTTCATAAAAAACCTCGAAATTCAGTTCGCTAGTTTGTAGACATAACTTATCATAAATGAAAGATTTATTTCCGTAACGTTAGTTGGATAGAGCCTTCATATTCATCAAAAACTAACAAGGATGTTAATGCTTTCCGACAGCTGGACAATTCTCAACTTCAAGTATATCGGGACTGAATGACAAAAATTGAACCTGCACGGTTTTTAGACAAAAAATCACAGCCTCACACCTTTACTCTTGTAGTTCTTGCAAGCATTTCTGCTATGGCGATGAATATTTTTTTGCCAAGCCTTCCATCTATGGCTAATCACTTTAATACATCAACGGCGACTTTGGGCCTGACTGTAGGTATATATCTGGCCGCAAGCGCCATAATAGGAATATTTGTCGGACCAATATCAGATTTATATGGGCGAAGACCAGTCGTCCTTGTTTCACTTGCAATTTTCATTGTTTCTTCCGTTTGGTGCATTTACGCACCTACTGTTTTTTGGCTTTTAACTGCAAGAGTATTCCAAGCCTGTGGAGCAGTAACGATTGTGTTGTCTAGAGCGGTTATAAGAGACACAACCGAAGCAAATTTAGCAGGCTCAAAAATTGGTTATGTAACAATGGGCATGGCACTTGTCCCGATGGTGGCACCCGGCATTGGAGGCTTTATTGATGCATACCTGAGCTGGGAGTATAATTTTTGGGCGTTAACACTGGCTGGGATTATAACTTTTGGGCTAGTTTATCTTGACTTGGGTGAAACTGCTCTTGATCGAAGTTCATCAATTTTTGAGCAATTCAGGGATTATCCTACTTTACTAAAGTCACGTCGCTTTTGGGCTTATTCAGTAACTTCAGGCCTCGGCGCTGGTGCTTTTTTCGCTTATCTAGGAGGTGCTCCCTACGTAGCATCTGAAGTCTTTTACTTGCCACCAGAGAAATTAGGAGTTTTCTTTGGAGCACCNGCAATCGGTTATTTTGTCGGTAATTTTCTGGCGGGTCGATATTCAACGCNAGTTGGAATAGACCCTATGATATCGATTGGCATGCTTATAAACGTGTCAGGGTTATTATTATCAATCGCCTTAAGTATGCTTGGCTTTGGCTCGGAATGGACTTTTTTTGGTACGATGACACTTGTGGGTTTAGGAAATGGAATTTCTCTGCCAAATGCTAATGCAGGTTTNTTATCAATAAATCCAAAATTAGCTGGCACAGCATCNGGCTTAGGAGGGTCAATAATGATTGGCCTTGGTTCTATACTNTCNGCGATGGCAGGTATTTTATTAGATGGAAGTAANACTGAGATACCNCTGATTAGCTTAATGTTGATCTCAGCTTTTCTGGGTCTTTTGTGCACNTTNTATGTCATAAAACGTAATAANGANCTTAGNATTTGAGTAAAATTTATTTGGTTACCGCTGTTGGCTTNGCCAACCTGGATGAATCCAAGCGACATCGTTGGCCCTTGGCAATGTCTCTTTNCCTAAAATATGGTCACTAGCTTTCTCACCGACCATAATGGTAGGACCATTTAAATTTCCATTTGTAATTTGCGGAAATATACTGCTGTCAACCACACGCAAATTTTTGATACCTATGACTTGTGTAAATTTATCGACTACAGCCATGGGGTCGTTTATGTCACCCATCTTACATGTTCCACATGGATGATATGCACTTTCAACATTTTGAGAGATAAAACTGTCTAGTTCATCGTCAGATTGTAAAGTTTCACCTGGTTGTATTTCATATTTTACAAATTTATTTATCGCAGGCTGCCTAAAGATTTCTCTAGTCAACCTGATGCACCGCCTAAAATCCTCCCAGTCCTTCTCACTAGACATATAATTAAAAATGATAGCTGGCTGGTCGTATGGATCGTTTGATTTTAAAGTAACAGAGCCACGAGATGGGCTCCGCATAGGGCCAACATGGGCTTGAAAGCCATGACCCCTTACTGCAACTTTACCATCATACCGCACGGCCAGAGGCAGAAAATGATACTGAATGTCTGGATATTTAACACCGGCCTTTGAACGAATGAAAGCTGCGCTCTCAAACTGGTTAGACGCTCCCGGTCCAGTTCGGCTGACCAACCATCTTAAACCGACATAAGCTTTCCCCAACAAACCCCAGTATTTGTATAAAGTTATGGGTTCACTTGCCGCCATTTGTAAATATAACTCAAGATGGTCCTGCAAATTCTTGCCTACACCAGGTCGGTCAGCCAAAACTTTAATTCCGTGCTCTTTTAAGTGTGCAGCAGGCCCGATACCTGAAAGCATTAACAATTTGGGAGAATTTATTGAGGAAGCAGATAAAATAACCTCTTTGCGGGCATGCAAGATAGCTTTGGTCTTATTCTTTGCATCATATTCGACGCCGGTAGCTCTCCCTTTCTCTATAAGAATTTTTCGAGCAAACCCGGAGACCAAGCGACATCGACCAGTCTTTATTGCTGGGCGCAAATATGCTTTTGCAGCTGACCAACGTTGACCCTGAAAGATTGTTTGATCCATAGGACCAAAACCTTCTTGTTTTTGTCCATTATAATCCTCAGTTATCTCATAACCTGCCTCATGGCCGGCATTAACAAATGCTTTTACTAATTTATTTGAGCGTGAACCGCGAGTTACATGAAGTGGCCCTGAATTTCCCCGCCAAGTTGGATCACCACCGTGACCTGCTGAATTCCAATTTTCGAGTTTCTTAAAATATGGCAACGTATCAGCATAAGCCCATCCTGCAGCGCCCATTTCTGACCATGTATCATAATCTAATGCATGACCCCGAACATAAACCATCCCATTTATGCTTGAAGAACCACCAACAACCTTTCCACGTGGACACGCAAGCTTTCGACCATCTAAAAATGGTTCTGGTTCCGACGTGAAACCCCAGTCATATCTCGGCATATTCATCGGGTAACTTAAGGCTCCTGGCATTTGAATTATAGCACTCCTATCACTCCCACCATATTCAAGAACTACTACCTTGTGACCTGCTTCGCATAGCCTAAAAGCAGTAGCACAGCCTGCACTTCCAGCACCAACAATTATGTAATCGGCTTCTATAATAATGTATCACTCCTTAACTGAAACGGTCTCTGTGCGACGCGGTAATTATCATAATTTAGTTTCATGCGTAACTGGCGTAAGTTGTTTCTTTTTTAATACTGCCTCTCTCCAAGTCATAAAACTTACGGAAGAAACTATTATTATGCCACCGGCAATAACAAAAGGATCTATATTTTCGTTGAAAAATAATGCTCCAACTGAAATTGCCCAAATTAACTGTAAAAAGGTCACTGGCTGTGTCACTGTAACTGGAGCCGCCATAAAGGCCTTAGTCATCGTGTAGTGACCGAGCGTAGCCAGAACTGCTACTCCGAAAAGTATTATCAGCTCATCTAATCTTGGGGGCACCCAAACCTTATATGCGAGTGGAAACAAACCTATTGTAACAAATATAGAAAGCATGATTACAACTGTCTCGGCACTGACCCTATTTGTGAGGTGCTTCGCAAAAAGATAAGAGCCCGCAAAAAATAATGCCGTACCCATCATTGCCACATGCCCAATGCTTATTTCCCTGAAACCTGGCCTAAGAATAACAATGGCACCAGCTAGTGCAAAAATAACAGCAAGAATTCTTCGAATTGCCATTTTTTCCTTCAAAAAAATAACAGCACCTAGTGCTACGTAAACCGGGGAAAGATAGTTCATCGCTGTAACCTCAGCAATTGGGATTTGTGTCATAGCAAAAAACCAAAGCACAACAGCAAAGGTATGGAAAACCCCTCGCGCCATGAAGTTTATCCACAAATTCAGATCTAACTTATCTTTGAGTGAGGTCTTTAGCATTGGGACCAACAAAACAAGACCAAGCAGGTAACGCAAGAATGCTGCTTCGGGAGCCGGCACTCTGGGACCCAAAATTTTTACAAGTACGGTTACACCAAGAAAAAGTAGGCCCGTTAATACCATCCAAAGTATTCCACGGATTTCAGGCTGCTTAAGTTTATTAATCATATTTTTTCTGGTTTACCATAGGTCAATAGTTTCCCAGTATTAGTGACATAGCAATAGACCACATGACTACACCCACAAAAATATCTAGTATGCGCCACGATTTCTCGTTACGAAACAGTGGCCTAAGAAGGCTGGCACCAAATCCTAGGCTGAAAAAGAAAATAAAACTAGCAGCGACAGCTCCCATACAAAATAGCAATGGATCCTGGCTTTGATTTGCGACAGATCCCAGAAGAACCACCGTATCAAGATAAACATGTGGGTTTAGCCAGGTTAACAGTAGACATGAAGTTACCGCCTTTAATGGTGTCTCAAGCACACCATCTGCCTCTAAACTTTTCCCACCTTTTACTGCTGATTTGATTGCAAAAAATCCATAAACAAATAAGAACGCCGAACCTAAATAAGCAATAAAAGTTGTTAACTTTGGAAATGTTTCGAAAATAACTCCAAAACCAAAAACACCAGCGATAATCAAAATCGCATCAGAAGCTGCACATAAGAGGCAAAGTAGAGGAACAAATCGCTTCACTAGCCCAGCTTTGAGAATAAAAGCATTCTGCGGACCTATAGCAAGTATTAGTGACAAACCCAGTAGAAACCCTGATAAAAAAAATTCCAAGAAACTTATCGCCCTATTCTGAGACTTCGCTACAGCGAGTCCGATTAATTAGTTTTTTTTGCTGTTCAAAGTTGCTACTTAAGGTTTTCAACCTTTAAAAGCCAAAATTTATGGTCATAGTTAAAAATCTAGTGTGATTGAATTTTTGGAACTACACTCATATTTCTTGCAGAGCTAACATAACTTCATCAGATGCCTCAAAATTTGTTGTCACCCTCTGGACATCATCGTCATCCTCTAGAGAGTCAACTAGTCGCATAAGTTTTTGCATATCATTTAGGTCAAGTTCAGTAGTTGTCGTAGGCTTCCAGATAAGTTTAGTGGCCTCACTTTCACCTAATTCTGTTTCCAAAGATGAAGCTACTTCGTTTAAATCTAAATCAGCACACCAAATAGTATGGCCTTCGGTTATACTCTCCACATCTTCTGCGCCCGCCTCGATGGCAGCCAGCATTATGGTGTCAGCGTCTCCAGCTTCAGGGAGGTATAAAATCTCTCCCTTCCTCTCAAACATAAACCCGACCGAACCCGTTTCACCTAAATTACCTCCATTTTTAGTAAATATAGAGCGTACATTTGAAGCAGTGCGATTTCTATTATCGGTCATAGCTTCAACAATTACAGCCACTCCATTCGGCCCATATCCTTCGTAACGAATCTCCTCATATTCATCACCTTCGCCAGCCAGAGATTTTTTAATAGCTCTTTCGATAACATCTTTTGGAACTGAGTTAGATTTTGCTTCTTTCACTGCTAACCGCAGACGTGGATTCTTTTCCGGATCGGGATCACCCATTTTTGCTGCAACCGTGATCTCTCGGCTTAACTTTGAAAATAATTTTGACCGAGCAGCATCTTGGCGACCTTTACGGTGCTGAATGTTTGCCCACTTTGAGTGACCAGCCATGTATTCCTCCATATCAAAACGTCTTTTGTTTAATAACTGCGTGATGTTAGGGCAAGAACAAATTCAACGCATTACTATCCATAAGCTTCACCACAAGCCCTTATTTCAATCGCTTTTTTTTTGGTGACACCAAAAACATTCCCACAAACATTAACGATATTGAATACCAAAGATATCGCGAGGTTGCCTCGTCCAGAATAAAAATTGACCAAAATACTCCCCATGCCGTAACGAAATATGCTACTTGAGCTGCAAACACAGCTCCAGAACGAGAAACCAACCAAACATAAGCGCAATAAGCAAACGCGTGACAAAAAGATGAAACGACATGTGTAAAATTTTGCAGAGGCCATGGCTCTAAAGGATTTATCCATTGCCCGGTTGCAAAGACAATCGGTAAAACCATCAAAGTGCCCAAAATAGATACGCCAGTAAATGTCTGAATTGGATCCTGGCCAGATGTACCATATTTATCGACATAGTTTCCTTCAAGTGCATAGAACAGCGGTGCGACAAGGGCTAAAGGTATGAAAATTAGGAGGACCTTATCTGGAATACCGGCATCTGGGCCAGTCAATACAAGCACCCCACAAAAACCCACAATTATTCCCGCAATTCGTCTGAAATCTATTTTTTCTAGACCCATTAACATCGCTATTGGAAAGGAAAACATCGGTACTGTTGCAATCAGAATTGCTATAAAACCTGCAGGCAAGTAGTAGGTTGCTACATAGTTTGCAGAGTTAGGGAAGATTGCTCCTAAAAGTGCTAGAACAGTAAAAAGAAAAATAGTTTTTCTGCCAAAAAATGGCAGCTTACGGCGCATTATGCTAATAAAGCCAAGAATTATTGTGCCAAGAACAAATTGCCAAAAAATAAGTACAAATGGGCCATACCCGGTGGCTACAGTAATCTTTGTTAGTGCGATACCTAAACCCCAGGCTGCGCCCATCAAAATTAGTACAAAGTAAGGAAGTAATGAAACCTTCATTTATTAGGCCGCTATTTTGCCACCAATTTTAAATGGATCTATAGAAACAGCCTTTCCTGAAGCGTCATCCGTTTCTACTAAAACGCCGCATAAAGTTGCGGGACCACTAGCTGGCGAAAATCTGCCTTTGGCCATTCCAGTTACAAAGCGGCGTAACGGTTCACTTTTCTCCATTCCAATAACACTATCATAGTCGCCACACATGCCTGCATCCGTCTGGTAAGCGGTGCCTTTCGGTAATAACATGGAATCGGCTGTTGGAATGTGGGTGTGTGTACCAATTACAGCGCTCACTCTGCCATCACAGAAATGACCTACGCCCATTTTCTCAGACGTAGCCTCGCAATGGATATCAACAAATATTGCTTGCAAGGTACCACCAAGGGTGTGTTTTTTTAAAATTGAGTCTATGGATGAAAATGGATCATCGAAAGTCCTTTTCATAAACACTTGGCCTAGAATTTGTGACACTAAAATTTTCCGTCCTCTCAAATCACTAAAGATATTGGCTCCCTTACCGGGTGCAGATTTAGCAAAATTTAGAGGCCTAACTATTCTGGGCTCTTTCTCAATAAACTGCATCATATCCTTTTGATCAAACGCATGATCTCCAAGGGTTATACAATCGGCACCTGCATTCAGTATATCTACTGCGTGTTGCGCACTAAGCCCTAACCCACTAGAGGCATTCTCCGCGTTAATAACTACAAAATCAGCTCCATGTTTTAAGCGTAAATCCTGAAGGTCGTTTGTAATAGCAGACCGTCCTGCCCGGCCCATTACATCGCCAAAAAACATAATTCTCATTTTTTAATTCCCATCCTAAAAAGGTAAACCGTCTGCTCGCCTAACATTAACTCCGTTTATCGGAAAGCTAAATCAAAGCTGAAGGCGCAGGTCTAACACATCCTTCTCTGTGACCACAAAGTCTAAACGCTGATCTGTTTTTTCTAATGGAACTCGCTCAATCTCTTGACAGCTGTACGCAAATCCTACGGCCAAAACTGGTTTGTCCATTTTCAATTTTTCAAGCGTTCTGTCGTAGAACCCTCCACCATATCCTACCCTGCCACCTTTTCGGTCAAATGCCACCAAAGGTACAATCAACAATTCTGGAGTAAAAAAATTCTTTGACAAAGGTACTTTTGCGCCAAACTGCCCTTCGATCATCTCAATACGTGGCGTCCATGCGGCAAATAATAATGGTTCATTTGCTCCCTGAATAACTGGCACGCCAACTTTACCGTAAAAAGAAATCTTTGCCATTGAAGGCAATGGATCAATTTCAGTCCTAATTGGCATGTATCCTGCCATAGGTAAGCCCTGAAAATGTTCCAAAAAGGATGACAATTGATCTGCCTCAGTAGCTTCTCGGGCGTTATGAGCCAATTTACGTTTCGCAAATATTTTTTTGCGTATATCATTTTTTAGCTCTTGGGTATTCGTCATAATAATAATATCCCAGCAATGCTTAGAAAGGCAAAAAAACCTACAACATCTGTTACAGTTGTTACAAACGCTCCAGATGCTAGAGCAGGATCAATTTCCAATTTTTCAAGAAGAACTGGAATTGTTGTTCCCGCAAGATTTGCAACTATCAAATTTATCAACATAGAGAGAGCAATTACAACGCCAAGCATAGCGGTACCGAACCAAATCACTCCTATCAGTCCCATCGAGAAAGCAAAAATCAATCCGGTAAGCACACCAACTCCGATTTCACGGCGAATAACCCTTCCGATATTTGTGCTTGAAATATCTTTTGTTGCAATTGCACGAACTGCCATAGTTAAACTCTGGGTTGCAGCATTGCCGCCCATTGATGCAATTATTGGCATCAATATTGCGAGTGCTACAAATTGAGCAATCGTTTCCTCGAATTGTGCTATAACAATAGACGCGAGGATAGCGGTCACCAGATTTACTGCAAGCCAGGGCAACCTCCCACGTACAGTTTCAAGAATAGTGTCGCTAACACTGCTATCCCCTCCGACACCAGCCAGTAACAAAATATCCTCTTCGAGCTCTTCATCTAAGACAACCATCGCATCATCTATTGTTATGACCCCAACAACCCTGTTTTCTCTGTCAATCACTGGCGCTGAAATTAAGTGATATTGGTTAAAAGCATAAGCCACATCGGCTTCGTCTTGATCAGCAGGTATCACTTGAAAAGCATCCTCAATAATCGTTTTCAACAAGACCGATCTTTTAGATGACATTAACTTTCCAAGTGAAACATTGCCCACGGGATGCAAGCGGGGATCTACCAGTACAATATGATAAAACTGTTCCGGCAAATTAGCATTGTTTCTTAGAAAATCTATCGCCATACCCACAGACCAATGCTCTGGAGCCATCACTACTTCTCGCTGCATGAGGCGACCAGCCGATTGTTCGGGGTAGCTAAGCAAGCTTTGAACAGCAACACGGTCGCCTTCTGCTAGCGCATTCAGTATGGTTTCTTTCTGCTTTTCTTCTAGATCCTCTACTAGATCGACAACATCGTCACTTTCAAGATCCCTGACAGCCTCCGCTAGAACATCTGGGTTTAATTCTGAAATAACTTGTTCTCTGATATGCTCATCAATTTCCGATAAAATATCACCATAAAATTCATTATCATATAATCTTATGAACCGCGCTCGGTCTGTTGTACTTAATTGTTCAATTAGATCCGCAATGTCAGCTGGATGTAGTGGTTCGAGTGCTTCGGTAAGGTTTATCCGGTTTCCGCTGGCAAGAGCAGAAAGGACAACTGCCATTTTATCCTTACCAATAAAATATGACGCTTCTTTTGAACTCAATTTGCTGACATGTGTGTCTTTATCGTTAAGCATCTGCAACCTCCAAACATAATTGTTTAAGTGCATAATAGGAAGTTTATTGCAAAAACAATGCAAATAGCATTATTTCTGTAAAATATTGATGTGGAAATCAAATGCATCGGAGCCAAACTTTTGATTAATAACGTAGCAAATAAAAAAAAAATTCTGATTGGAACAGTTTTAAGTTTCACAGAAAATCCATTTCATTACGGACTAACCGATAGTGTCAATATTGCTGAAAATACCGCAGTTTTAATTGACGGAAATAAAATCAAAGAAATAGGAAGCCCTAATCAGCTTGTTGCTAGTGCTCCAGATGCCGAGGTTTATAACTTTCAAGAAAAATTGCTTATGTCTGGCTTTATCGATGCGCACGCGCACTATCCACAAACACCAATAATAGCAAGTTGGGGAAAGCGCCTAATAGACTGGTTGAATACTTATACTTTTCCTGAAGAAGAAAAGTATGGCAATTCAAAGTATGCAGAAAAGATAGCGGAACTGTATTTAAATTTTTTAATTTCAAATGGAACAACTTCAGTATCAACTTATTGCACAACACATCCAGAAAGTGTGGACGCAATATTTTCCACAGCCCAACGAAGAAATATGTGTGTGGTTGCTGGAAAAAATGCCATGGATCGCAACGCGCCCAAAGCATTATTAGACACTCCGCAAAGCGCCTATGACGAATCCAAAAAACTAATCCACAAGTGGCATCGGACCGGAAGGCTTCGTTACGCTATTACTCCCCGCTTCTCACCAACTTCCTCCCCAGAACAGCTATCTATGCTTGGAGAATTATGGGCTGAATATCCTGACTGCCTCATGCAAACTCATCTAAGTGAACAAGTCGACGAGATTGAGTGGGTTAAATCTTTGTTTCCTAATAGTAGAGACTATTTGGATACTTATGAACAATTTGGACTACTAGGTGCAAATGCTATTTTTGGTCATGCTATACACCTCAAAAAAAGGGAAATAGATAGGTTAAGGGATGTTGGCGCAGGTGTCGTTCATTGTCCCACGTCTAATACTTTCATCGGCTCAGGCCTATTTGATATGGAACATATACAAAAACAAAAAATACCCGTTGGACTAGCAACTGATACAGGAGGCGGCTCCAGTTTCTCTATGCTTCGAACAATGGCATCATGCTATGAAATTGCACAATTACGCAATAATGCCCTGCACCCTGCTCAGCTCTTATGGCTGGCGACAATGGGATCAGCCAAAGCGTTACATTTAGAGAAGGAAATTGGCAATCTGAAAGTAGGTTATATTGCAGATGTGATAGCGATAGATCTTAAATCTACAGACGTTATCACTCAAAGAGCTGATTTAGCTATTGATATATGGGAGGCAATTTTTCCAACCCTAATGATGGGTGATGATCGAGCAATTGCAGCAACCTTTATAGCTGGCGACTTGGTTCATTCCAAAAAAATGTAAATTTAGTATTATTCCTCGATTATATGCTGTTAAACATCGAGTTCACTGAGATTGCAAATTTTTAACAAGCCTTTTTACCTCCGAAAGCGTTTCAGCAACATTAACTGTTACCAAGTTTCCATCACATACTATCATGCGTCCTTCTACAATTAAGTGCTTAACTTTCTTGGGCCCAGCAAGCAATAAAGAAGCTGGGTCCCAGCTTCCTGCAGAGTCAATCCCAGAAATATCCCAAATTGCTAGATCGCCCCGTGCTCCCACTTGGATGCGGCCACATTCCGGTCTACCTAAAATATCTGCTCCACCTCTTGTGGCAAGTTCTAATGCATCCAGAGCTGACATTGAATCTGCACCGTTTTTAACTCGCTGAAGTAACATAGCCTGACGCGCTTCGCTTATTAAACTACCGCTGTCATTACTAGCAGATCCATCGACACCTAACCCTACATTAACACCATTACGTAACATATCACGAATGGGTGCTATGCCCGAACCCAGACGGCAATTTGAGCACGGACAATGCGAAACACCTGTACGCGTACTAGCAAAAAGATTTATTTCTTGAGTATTTAATTTAACACAATGCGCGTGCCATACATCCTTTCCAGTCCAACCCAGATCTTCTACATATTGTCCAGGTCTGCAACCAAACTTTTCTAAAGAATAAGCAATATCCTCTTCATTCTCTGCAAGGTGAGTGTGCAGGGTGACGCCCTTATCTCTAGCAAGAAGTGCAGTATCTTTCATCAACTCTCGCGTTACTGAAAAAGGCGAGCAGGGAGCAAGTCCAATCCTGATCATAGACGCGGGTGTCACATCATTAAATTTATCAATTACCCTGATACAATCGTTGATAATATCATGCTCTTTTTCAACTAGATTATCTGGGGGCAGTCCTCCCAAAGTTTCACCGATACTCATGGAACCCCTTGTCGGATAAAATCTCAAGCCTACCTCGTACGCCGCATGAATTGTATCATCCAAGGTCGCACCATTTGGAAATAAATATAGATGGTCTGAACTCATAGTGCAGCCGCTTAGAGCTAATTCTGAAAGGCCCAATGTGGTAGAGATACGAATTTCGTCCGGGCCAAAGCGCGACCAAATTGGATAGAGCGTTTTCAACCATCCAAACAAGAGTGCATTCTGGCCACCTGGTACTGCTTTTGTCAAAGATTGGAACAGATGATGATGGGTATTGATCAGCCCAGGAGTAACCACACATCCAGAGGCGTCAATAATTTCGTCAACACCGGTAAGGTGAGTATTTTTCTCTACTTTCTGAATTTCACCTTGAGAAATAACAATATCGCAACAGCTAAGAATTCGCCGCGTGTCGTCCATTGAAATAACTAAATCAGCGTTTTTTATAACCGTACGTTCTTTTTTAGTCATCAGAATATGAATTTAGAATATTTAACGCTTGCTTATGTAATCTTTGGTTAGCAGCTGCTAAAACCTGTCCTCCCAGATAGGCAGGCTTCCCGGACCAAGAGGTTACAATACCACCAGCCGCTTCAATGACGCCAATAGGTGCCTGAATATCATACGCATTCAGAGAAGCCTCAATTACTAAATCCACTTGACCCGCAGCTACCAAAGCATAGGCATAACAATCTAGGCCATATCTGACCAGCTTCACCTCTCGCGCAACTGCAGCGAACCCCATTCTATCTGTTTCCGTACCAACTTCAGGGAATGTTGTGAAAAGTTTACTTTCCGACAATGATTGCGTAGCAGCGCACTTAAGAGGACGAACCCCTAAAGGTCCTCGAACTTCAGAAGTACCAAAACCACCTATAAATCGTTCATTGATATATGGCTGATCAATTATGCCAAAGATTGGCCCAAAGCCTATTTGTTCTAGTGAAATCAGAACGCCCCATGTTGGAGTGCCAGAAATAAAGCTTCTAGTTCCATCAATTGGATCTATTACCCATCTATAGCCAGATTTACTTTCACTTTCTCCGTTTTCTTCTCCCCATATTCCATCATCTGGGCGCGAAGACGAAATAACTTGTCTGATTGCATCTTCCCCCGCTTTGTCTGCTTCAGTCACAGGATCAAACGAGTTTTTATCCTTATTTTCTACTGCGAGTTCATGTCGAAAAAAAGGAAGGATAGCTTTGCGAGCAAGATCTGCGGCCTCATTGGCCAACTCCATCAATCCCTTTTTCTCTTTATTCGACAGAACTGGAAAATTAGTCATTTAGGCGCCCTTCACTACTAAAATAGCTAACCTAATCAAAATATAAAAACAAGTTTTCTAAAAGTGTCTATTTCCCGAAGGTTTGACTCTAAATTCATCATGGTATTAGTTTGCGCAAAATAGGAAGCTCAGCATGAAAGCCTTTAGAGTAGTAAATTTTGATAAGCCAGCCACTTTTTGTAATATACCTCGCGAACAACCAAAAGGCGGCCAAGTGGAAGTAAAAATTGACGCTTGCGGCTTAAATTTTGCAGATCTGTTAATGCAAAAAAATCAATATCAAGACACACCGAATGTGCCATTTACTTTAGGAATGGAAATTGCCGGTGAAATAAGTGCTATCGGACCAAATACACAATCACCAGAAGTTGGCAGTCGCGTAACCGTGTTTGCAGGTCAAGGCGGATTGGCAGAATATGGATATTTTCCAGCTGAACGATTGATAAAAATTCCAGATAGTATGCCAAGTGAGGTAGCAGCAGGTTTCCAAGTAGCTTACGGAACCAGCCACATTGCATTGACACATTGCGCAAGGTTAAAGAAGAACGATACACTGCTGGTCCTTGGCGCTGCTGGGGGGGTAGGCCTTACAGCTGTGGAATTAGGGAAGTACTTTGGCGCCCAAGTAATTGCGGCAGCGCGCGGACAAGAAAAGCTGAACATAGCAAAACGGTTCGGTGCCGATGTTTTAATAGATACAAACAAAGAAAACCTTCGAGACGTGGTAAAATCCTTGGGGGGTGCTGATGTTGTTTACGATCCGATTGGGGGAGACCTTTTTAAGGAAGCAGTGCGAGCTTGTAAGCCGGAAGGGAAAATACTGACTATAGGTTTTGCAAGTGGGGATATCCCGGTTATAGCGGCAAATTATCTATTAGTTAAAAACCTTTCAGTTATTGGGTTAAATTGGGGAGCCTATCTAAAATTTAACCCAAAAGTTATTTCAAGCAGCGTGCGTGAACTCACAAAGCTATACACTGATAAGATATTGACACCGCATATCTCGCACATCTTTCCATTTTCCGAAACAAATGCGGCGTTAGAGTGTATCAAAAATAGAAAATCTATAGGCAAAGTTGTTGTAAAAATATAATATTTACTACATAATTTTTTTTTTATCCTGGAAGCTTGAAAAATCATACATTTCAGCCAATATTAAGGTTAATTAGATTTGTTCATTGGAGGCATAAATGGCAGACTATAAAACAATAAGATCATCCGCGGGGGCGCAAAGCGAGGTGATTGATAGTGGACTTCGCGCCCACATGAATAAAGTTTACGGCACTATGTCAGTTGGAATGCTCATTACAGCGTTAGCTGCATGGGCTATATCTGGATTAGCTACTACTACAGATCCGACTTATGCAACAGCTCAAATGGCCAACGGGACGCTTTTAACCTCGCTGGGTTCAGCGCTTTATCTATCTCCCTTAAGATGGATAGTGATGCTCGCTCCACTTGGGATTTTGTTCTTTGGCTTTGGTCATGTGATGCGAAAATCATCAGCCGCAGCAGCTCAGTTACTCTTCTTCGTGTTCGCGTCGCTGATCGGTGTTTCATTGAGTTCGATTTTTATCGTCTATACATCAGTATCAATTGTCCAAACATTTTTAGTGACTTCTATAGCATTTGCAGGCTTATCACTGTGGGGATACACCACAAAACGAGATATTTCAGGCTGGGGTGCATTCCTGATTATGGGCGTGATTGGAATAATCATCGCATCAATCATTAATATATTCCTAGGGTCGCCAGCACTGATGTTTGCTATTTCGATTATTGGTTTATTAGTTTTCGCAGGTCTGACGGCCTACGACACACAAAACATCAAGATCCAATATCTGCAACATGCGCACCATGGAGATCAGCAATGGCTGGATAAGTCAGCCATTCATGGAGCGTTAAGTCTGTACTTAGACTTCTTAAATATGTTTCAATTTTTGTTGTTGTTCATGGNAAATCAAGAATAAAAACTANCACNTTNAACAAAAACCGCGTCTTTGACGCGGTTTTTTTTACTTGATTTTACCTTCTTTGTACTCNACGTGCTTTCGNACTATNGGNTCATATTTTCGAACAACCATTTTTTCAGTCATCGTACGAGCATTTTTCTTGGTCACATAAAAATGGCCAGTATCTGCTGTTGAATTCAGGCGTATCTTAACTGTAGTTGGTTTAGCCATGCGATTTCTCCTGATAAGATAACGATCAAATTCTAATTGAAATAGCCTTGTACTGAAGATTTCGTCTGTGTCAACGTCAATGCGCTATTATCATAAATTATTTCGATAATAATAGTATGCGGGAAGCCTATAAGCCGGATTCTGTCCCAAAGGATTAACCTTCATGAATGGCCATTCATCTAAGTTCGATGTTACCAACGAACCTCTAGCTGCCTACCCGAACCACTAGTCCAAAGCAAATCCGCGAATTGAGCGCATAAAGCAAACTCACCGCACGTGGCTCCTATTCGGCATTGCTCCCGGTGGGGCTTGCCATGCAGTTCATGTTACCATGAACCCGGTGGGCCCTTACCCCACCTTTTCACCCTTACCCAAGAAATATACTCAGGCGGTTTTTTTTCTGTGGCGCTTTCCGTCGGGTTACCCCGCCCGGGCGTTACCCGGCACCGTAGCTTTGTGGAGTCCGGACTTTCCTCGAAGTGAATTAACTCCGCGACCATTCAGCCTCCCGCATACAAACCTATGTAAGTTCTGGTTAGTAATTGGTCAATATTTATTCACTATTTTCCTACCGCCAGTCGAAAAGGTGTGGGGTCCCATCTACAAGCAAAACCATCGCCATCAGGATCGATCCCAAACTGGTCTCTTTCTGGACCTCCAGTAAGTAGAAAGGCTTCTTGAGCAGAACTATCGGACACATACCTATTACAATTTCGCTCAAATCTTGCCTGTGACTTGAAACGCCGTTCATAAAGCATAGTGCCCAACGGGTTATCAGTTTTAAGTGCGTATGCCACAACGTTGGGTATATTAGTATTAGTCCTTCGAGGAACGTTAGTGGGCTTTATGACAGTGTAAACCTCTTGGTTACGCTTTAAACGCTCAGCATCACTTTCAATAGTCTGACGCTCTGCTACAGCGTCAAAGTCGTTTTCATCAGACAAACCAGGGTTATCTAATGTGGGTTTACTTACTTCTACAGTTTGTTCCGCTAATACCTCCTCATTCACCAGGGGTATCTTTGTGCCAATATCATTGCCAGGCACGCATGCAGATACAAAAAGAAAAGAAAGCATGATACAGTGAGGTGCTACCTCAGACGATAAAAACTTTAATCCCAATTAGTTACCACCATTTTTCAGGTTTATCTACGAATCCAGTGGCACTTTCCAGGCTATAGGCGATGTTCATTAGATCTCCCTCCTCCCATGGACGTCCAATTAGCTGTAAACCTAGGGGTAGCCCCTCACTGCTTAGCCCAGCAGGTATGGATATACCTGGTAAACCCGCCAAATTCACTGTCACGGTAAACACATCATTTAGATACATTTCAACTGGATCTGCACTTTCCATTTTACCAAGTTCAAAGGCGGCTGATGGCGTTGTAGGAGTTAGGATTGCGTCTACGCCAGTAGAAAAAACGTTCTCAAAATCTTGCTTTATCAGAGATCTAACTTTTCTAGCCCGGTTATAATATGCATCGTAAAATCCAGCTGATAATACGTAAGTGCCTATCATTACCCGTCTTTGCACTTCCATTCCGAAACCCTCAGATCTGGATCTTTCATACATTTCCGTGATGCTTTCACCTGCACTCAAAGTAGCCCTGCGACCGAACCTTACTCCATCATATCTTGCTAAATTTGAGGAAGCTTCTGCTGGAGCAATCACATAATAAGCCGGAAGCGCATATTTGGTATGTGGTAATGAAATATCCACCACCTCAGCACCGGCACCTCGTAACATTTCAGCCCCATCTTGCCATAAGCTTTCAATTTGAGGCGACATGCCTTCTAATCGGTATTCGCGCGGTATTCCGATTTTTTTTCCTTTAATATCGCCCGTAAGCATTGCTTCAAAGTTGGGCACAGCATTATCAGAACTTGTACTGTCTTTCTTATCGAAGCCACACATTGGTTCTAGCATAATAGCCGTATCACGCACGGATTTACACATGGGACCAGCTTGATCAAGTGAGCTTGCAAAGGCAACTATGCCCCACCTGGAGCATCTGCCATAAGTCGGCTTTACGCCAACAATGCCTGTAAAAGCTGCAGGCTGGCGGATAGACCCACCAGTGTCAGTTCCTATCGCTGCAAGACATAAGTCAGCTGCAACAGCTGATGCTGATCCACCCGAAGATCCTCCTGGAGTGAGTAATTTATCTGAAATTTTCCATGGGTTTATAACATTACCATATACAGATGTTTCGTTTGAACTGCCCATAGCAAATTCATCCATGTTCAATTTACCCAGAGTTACGGCACCCACATTTTTCAAATTTTGCGTTACGGTACTCTCATATCCTGGTTTGAAACCGTCTAAAATTTTGCTGGCAGCTTGTGTTGGAACACCTTCGCAAGCGAAAAGATCTTTAACGCCAAGAGGTATCCCGCATAGGGAGTGGGCGTCTCCTTGTTTTAAAAGTAAATCTGCTGATTTTGCCTGATCAAGCGCCTCATCAGGCGTTTTATGAACGAACGCACCAAGGGCATCCGCAGCATCAATTGCCGCAATGCATGATAGTGTAAGCTCTTCAGAGGTTATTTCCTTAGCCCTCAACTTGTCTCTCGCCTCTGCGATTGTCCAGGTGTTAGTGTCCGCCATTACTCTACAACCTTAGGAACAGCAAAAAACCCTTCTCGGGCATCTGGGGCATTAGAAAGTACTTTATCTTGCTGATCCCCGTCACTGACCTGATCAACACGACGTTTTAACTTTTGCGGGGAAACGGAAGTCATCGGCTCAACTCCTTCAACGTCAACTTCATTCAATTGTTCAATAAACCCAAGAATTTGGTTAAATTCGTTTGCTAGGCTATCTAACGAATTCTCATCAACTTTAATACGCGCTAACTTTGCAACTCTTGCCGCTGTCGCTCTGTCGATTGACATCAAAAATCTCCATTGTTCAGGCTAGATCCATTTAACGTTCATTGGAGTTTACTGCAAGTAGCTGTTCACGATATTTGCAACGCATCAAAAATTCCAAGTCAACTGATCACAAAAGTTGCTTTTCTACATGATAAATTGCTAAAAATAAAACGCATAAAAATGAAAGATACATGACAGATAATTTTCCAAAAATTAATTTTGTAGGGCTTGATGGCATTTTGGTACAATTTTCCGATGAGATTTGCGAAAGTGCTAACTCAGCTGCCTTGGCTTTGCGACATGAAGTGGAGCAACAAAATCAACCTGCTATTGTAGAAAGTGCTAACTCATTAACAGCCGCATACTTCAGGATCGATCCAAAATTAGCATCAGTAAATTCAATCCTTAGCTTTTTTGACGAAATACTGAAAGAAAAGAACTGGTACACTTCAACCCTTCCTAAAAATCGCAAGCTTTTTCAGATACCTTGCGTATTTGGAACTGAATTAGCCCCCCAGTTTAGAAAAGTTATAGAATTAGCAGGAATTAGCCGATCTCAGGCCATCCTGGAATTTACTACCACTCGAACCCGCGTAATGACTATTGGCTTTTCCCCTGGGCAGCCTTATGCTGGCTTGCTCTCTGAAAAATGGGATATACCAAGATTGGCTGAAGTCGCAAAAAGTGTACCTAAAAGCGCGCTTGTTTGCGCAATAAGACAGTTAATTATTTTTTCAAATAGCACCCCAACTGGCTGGCATCACATAGGCCAAACTGCATTCGAATGTTTTAACTCTAATAGACAGAAACCAATTTTACTTAAACCTGGCGACGAGATAACTTTTATAGAAATTAATCCAAGCGAATTGTATCAAATCAATAACGATAACGCTGATGGACTTGGCGGTGTAGTAATTTCAGAAATTAGGAATTGATATGTTGGAAGTAATATCAATCTCAGGCTTTTCCTCCTTTCAGGATTTGGGAAGAAGTGGCTTCTACTCTAAGGGTATATCACGGTCCGGTGCTGCGGATTATTATGCACTTTTTGAGGGCGCTGCCTTGCTTGATCAAGATCCCAACAGTACTGCACTTGAATTTATTGGAAATGGAGGAACATTTAATATTTTAGAAGACTGTATGGTAGCGTTGACAGGAGCTAGTATGCCAGCCAGCTTGAACCAAAAACCTTTGGATTGGAATGCTAGCCATTATTTATTCAAAGGTGGCATACTCAATTTAGGAGCGCCTCAGAATGGTCGGTATAGTTATCTGCATTTACGGGGAGGTTTTACGGCGCCAAAAATATTTAACTCTAGCTCGGCTCAGCCATCTGCTGGTATTGGAAAGTACTCTATCCAAGCAGACATCTTGGCACAGTCAGAAAAAAATTTAGAGCCCCTCAAGTGCCAAGCAATAAAACCATTCGATAGATTTAACTCAACTACTTTTAGATTAATTGAGTCTTTTCAAACTCATTTTTTTACATCTGAAACAGTAGAAAGATTTACAGAAACGGAGTTTTTAATTGATAATCAGTCCAATAGGAGCGGAATAAAATTAACTCACACTGGGTCAGGTTTTTCTATTTCTAACCAATTGAAAATTGTATCGGATATGATAGTCCCCGGCGATATCCAAATGACTGGTTCTGGGCAACCATTTGTTTTATTAGGAGACTGTCAAACAATGGGAGGCTATCCAAGAATAGGATGTCTTATTTCCCCCGATATTCCAGCTATTGCCCAGCTAAAATCTGGAAAAAAAATTAAATTTAAGTTCATATCAAGAGATGAGGCAAATAAAATTGTATCAGAGGATGGTAAAAAATTAGAAACAATCACACAAAGATGTTCAGAACCAATTCGTGACCCCCAAAAAATTACGGATTTAATGGATTTAAATTTGATCGGTGGTGCGGTATGGGCCAAAGATTAATGTAAAGGATGTTTTATGCATATAGATTTAAATGCAGATTTGGGTGAAAGTTTTGGATCCTGGGTCAAGGGAAATGATGAAGCTTTACTGGATATAATATCGTCTGCCAATATCGCTTGTGGCTTTCATGCTGGAGATCCCGATGTAATGACAAAGACCATAAAATTGGCAAAAAACAGAGGTGTAGGGATTGGAGCACACCCCGGTTTCGACGATTTAGTTGGATTTGGTCGCAGACGCTTGAACCTTCCTATTGAAACTATCCAAAACCAAATTCGGTACCAAATTGGAGCAATTAAAGCTATGGCGGGTGCAGAAGGCACAACAATAACGCATGTTAAATTGCATGGTGCCCTTTCAAATATGTGTTCGGAAAATTACGAGCTTGCTAAAGCATGTTATGAAGCGGTGATGTCGGTAGCCAAAGAAGTTCCAATCATGGCCTTAGTAAAAACAAAACAACAAGACGCCGTAGAAAACCTTAAAGCTAATTGGGTTGGAGAAATATTTGCAGACCGAAGTTACAATGATGATGCAACATTGGTGGACCGTTCAATGCCAGGTGCAGTTATAGCTGATCCTATCGCTGCCGGAGCACGCGTTGCTGAAATGATTTCCAGAAGTGCGATTATTACCCAGACCGGCAAAGAAATAAAAACTAAAATTGATACAGTGTGCCTTCATGGTGATACACCCAATGCCGTAAACATAGCTAAAGAAGTTAAAGATGCGCTTGAAAAAAGTGGAATAACTATCACCAGATTTTAAAAATCATCTGCATATGATAATTAGCAGTAGATATATACCAAAAGCAAATCATCACATAGAAAAATTATTAATTATTGTGATGCCAGGTTCCGATTTGGTTCGAAATTGTAACATAGATTCATGCACCTGACTCAGTTTTACCTTTCTGGTTATTAAACTGTCCATTTTAATAGAGCCGTCAGAGATCATTTTTATTAGTGGCTCAAAACCAGAGGACGCCATACCCCGCGTTCCAATAATTTTCAATTGTCTGGAGTATATCAAGTCTAACAGATCAAGAGAAACAATAGCATTATCTGCAGTGGGCATTCCTACCTGAATATGCCTGCCAAGTTTTCTAAGTGAACGGATACTATTCTGGAAAGTAACCTCTTCTCCAAGGGCATCTAACGAAACGTGGACCCCACCGTTTGTTAGATCTCTGACCTCTTGCCAGATATTCTTAAATTTGGCTGGATCTAAAACGATATCAGCCCCCAGATCAGTGGCTTTTTTTAGTGCAAAACTATTAATNTCGATNCCAATAACTTTNGCACCCANAGCTTTTGCAATCANAANNGCAGANGTNCCNACACCNCCNCACCCANAGANTGCCAACCACTCNCCNGNNNATANANANGCNCGGTCNGTNANNGCTCTANANGCGGTTGTNACNCGGCACCCCATTGCCGCCGCTATCTCAAAACTAAGTGAGCCTGGGAGGCTTACAAGATTAAAGTCAGCAAATCGAATTTCAACAAATTGAGCAAAACCACCACGTATAGTAAAACCAATTGTTTCCTGATGATCACATATTGTAGAATTACCTGTCTGACAATCAGAGCACAAACCACATCCAAGAATAAATGGANCGGTTACACGATCACCTACAGAAAACTCCTTAATTTCAGATCCAATTTCAACTATAACACCGGCCAACTCATGCCCCATAATATGAGGCAGTTCAACGTCTGGATCATTCCCCAACCATGCATGATGATCTGACCTACAAACACCGCATGCTTTTAATTCAACGACTACCGATTTTGGCCTGCATACTGGATCATCTACTTCCTCAAAGTTTGGCGGAGTACGAAATTTATGTAAAACAGATGCCTTCATAAANAAACCCAATTGTGTAATCTTAGTTTACTTTTATTTTTTAAACAAAGCCATTGACAAAAACACTCCAAAAAGTTCGTCTGTCTACAATAAACAAATTAAGTAAAGAAATGTTGAACCAAGTAACTATCGACACATTCCAGGAAGATGGCATTGCCTTTATACCCGGACTATTCAAAGCGCACGTTGAAAGTTTGAGAATTGGTGTTCAAAAAAATATTGAAAAACCNNGCCCATTTGCTGCAGAAAATACAAAAGAAGGTGAGACAGGTCGGTTTTTTGACGATTATTGTAACTGGCAACGTATTGATGAATTTCGAAATGCGGCCTTTGATAAAAATGTCGCTAAAACAGCAGCACTTCTAATGCAATCAAAAACTGTCCAGATGTTTCATGATCATGTTTTAGTAAAAGAAGCGGGGACGTTAACATCAACGCCCTGGCATACCGATGGGCCGTATTACTTTGTTAAGGGAATTAAAACGTTAAGTTTTTGGGTACCTCTGGACCCAGTCAAAGACGCCACATTAAGAATGGTTGCAGGCTCGCACAGGTGGCCAAAGCCTGTACTTCCAACTAGATGGNTGTCGAATGAAAATTTCTACCCNACTACGGATGAGTATTTACCTGTTCCAGATCCCGAGAAAGAACATATGGATATCAAAGAATTCAACATGGAGCCCGGAGATGCTGTTGCATTTAATTTCAATATTCTGCATGGCGCTCGCGGAGCAACAGCAGATCAACGAAGACGCGCATTCTCCTTAAGACTGCTAGGTGACGACACAAGTTACACAGAAAGGCCTGGCCCAACTTCTCCCCCGTTTCCACAACATAATATGGAGGAGAGCCAGGTACTACGAACTGATTGGTTTCCATTTATCGAATTTTAAAAATTTAATTACTTGAATTTGAAATGAACTAACGTAANTAAAGNGAAGGTTTATTTTGAGACAGAATGATTAATTATACTTTACAATGTGAAAAAAAACACAGATTTGACAGTTGGTTTAAATCAGCTGAGGCCTTTGACATGCTGATAGAAAAATCACTGGTTGTATGTNCAGANTGTGGTTCAACTAATATAAGCAAAGCGATCATGGCGCCNAGCGTAAGNACCGCCAGAAAAAANGAAANTAAATCTCAAGAANTTGCAAAAAAATCAAAAGTTAAAAATGATATTTTGGAATTAAAAAAGAAAATAGAAGCAAACTCTGAATACGTTGGAAACAATTTCGCAAATGAAGCCCGATCAATGTACCTCGGAGAGTCCCCAGAACGTGCAATCTATGGCGAAGCTAAGGCCGATGATGCAAAAAAACTTATAGATGATGGTATACCAGTGATGCCACTTCCATTTCTACCCGTTAAAAAAACTAACTAACGATTTATCTTCAATATAAATTGACCCTATTTTACACACAAGATAACCGTATCATGTGACTTGTATGTTNTGGTATTACCATCTACACCGCCTGCGATGGAGTAAATTGNAAAAGCATGTCCTTACTAGTAATGAAATTTGGGGGTACTTCTGTCGCAAATGTTGACCGAATAAAGCGCGCGGCTAAACGCGTTGCGCTTGAAGTGGGGCATGGTAATAACGTCATTGTTATCGTTTCAGCAATGTCAGGTAAAACAAACGAATTAGTTAATTGGGTAAATGATACTTCACCATTTTATGATGCTCGTGAGTANGATGCTGTAGTTTCATCTGGTGAAAATGTGACTGCAGGTCTGATGGCACTTACACTTCAAGAAATGGACATACCAGCCAGAAGCTGGCAAGGCTGGCAGGTCCCAGTTCGCACTAGTTCGTCTCATTCTTCAGCAAGGATTGAGAGTATTTCGTCCGAAGCAATTAATGAAAAGTTTGAACAAGGAATGAGGGTTGCAGTCGTTGCAGGTTTTCAAGGAATTAGCAAAGAAGACCGAATTACCACATTGGGAAGGGGCGGCTCCGATACCACTGCTGTGGCATTTGCTGCAGCCTTCAAGGCAGATAGGTGTGATATATATACTGACGTGGATGGAGTATATACCACTGATCCACGTATCTGCGATAAAGCTAAAAAGCTAGATAAAATTTCATATGAGGAAATGCTTGAGCTTGCATCGCTCGGTGCAAAAGTATTGCAAACACGATCTGTAGAAATGGCTATGCGGTTTAAAGTTAAATTGCGAGTTTTATCTAGCTTTGAAGAGCCTAATGAACAAGCAGGAACACTAGTCTGCGATGAGGAGGAAATTATGGAGTCAAATGTGGTCTCAGGAGTCGCTTACTCACGCGACGAAGCCAAGATGACATTAGTATCAGTTGCTGACAGACCTGGAATAGCCGCTGCTATTTTTGTTCCACTGTCAGAAGCAGGAATAAACGTTGATATGATAATTCAGAATATCGCCGAAGGCGGACGGACTGATATGACATTTTCATGTCCCATCGATCAGGTTAATAAAGCTGAAAAGTCACTACACAATGCAAAGGAGACGGGACTTATAAATTTTCAAGAACTAATTGCCGATACAAATGTTGCAAAAATTTCAGCAGTTGGAATCGGAATGAGATCTCAATCAGGTGTTGCAGCCAAAATGTTTCAAACTTTGTCCGACGAGGGAGTAAACATTAAAGTAATTGCGACCTCAGAAATAAAAATATCTGTTTTGATAGACCGAAAATATTTGGAGCTTGCAGTGCAATCCTTGCATGATGCATTTGAATTAAATTAGATTTCCTCCTAAAAGCAAGAGAGATCAAGCGTGCCAGAACGTACTCAGACCGACAGTCAACAACTACTGCGCCGATTGCGCGATACAATGGCCGAAGAACAAAAAGGGCAAGCGCGATTAAATAAAATTACTCATTTAATCGCTGACTCCATGCGCACTGAGGTATGTTCAATCTATTTGTTTCGGGATGCCGAAACGCTTGAACTATGTGCAACAGAAGGCCTCAAAACTGAGGCTGTTCACCAAACTCGGCTTAGAATTGGAGAGGGGCTTGTAGGTAAAGTTGCTAAGTCAAAGAAAGTAGTCAATACAGAAGATGCTCCNTCNGCACAGGGGTTCAGGTTTATGCCAGAAACAGGAGAAGAAATTTTTTCTTCGTTTGCTGGTGTGCCCATACAGAGACTAGGCGANACCCTTGGTGTTCTNGTAACTCAGTCCAAAAACTCACGNAAATTTAGTAGCGAAGAAATCTATGCTNTAGAAGTTGTAGCCATGGTNCTAGCAGAAATGACTGAATTAGGAGCTTTTGTCGGCGATGAAACAGGACTTANAGCATTACATCAGCAANCAGTTTTATTCCGCGGNACAAATGGCCAAGANGGTGCTGCGAAAGGCAGTGTTTGGCTTCATGAACCACGAGTTGTTGTTACAAATTTAGTTTCCGATGATGCAATAGAAGAAANAACNAGGCTTNAAAATGCCGTGAACCTTCTGAGACAAGGTGTAGATGAAATAGTCGATAAGATTGCCGACGGAGATAAAGAGCAAACAGAAATTCTAAAAACCTTCCGAATGTTCGCAAACTCGAGAGGGTGGCTTAGACGTATGGAAGCTGATATTGATCAGGGTCTATCCGCGGAAGCAGCGGTTGAAAAAGAACAATCTTCTGCACGAGCTCGCATGAGTCAGGTGGCAGATAGTTACATGAGAGAGCGGCTCCATGATTTGGATGATCTATCAAATAGATTATTAAGGATCCTGACAGGACAAGGAACAAATACTGGTGCAGAAATTCCAAAAGATCCTATTTTAATTGCCCGTAATATCGGCCCTGCAGAGCTGTTGGATTATGGTCGAAGACTTAAAGCTATTGTCCTCGAAGAAGGGTCCGTCGGCAGCCATGCTGCGATAGTAGCACGTGCCTTAAGTATTCCTTTGGTAATTAATGCTCAAAATGTAACCACTGAAGCTTTAAATGGGGACCCTATTTTGGTCGATGGCACGCAAGGAATAGTNCACTTGCGTCCNGATGATAATGTTGTTCATGCGTTTTCGGAAAAGATCGCAATGGAGGCTAAAAACCAAGAGCGTTACCATGCTCTGAGAGATGAGGCAGCAAAAACTACCGATGGGAAGATAATTGATTTAAGCATGAATGCTGGCCTTATGGCAGATTTGCCAAGTNTNACTAGCTCAGGTGCTAGTGGAGTAGGATTATTCCGCACTGAACTGCAATTCTTAATAAGAAATAAGATGCCAAAAAGGTCCGAGTTAAAAAAACTCTATTCTAGGGTGCTAGACGCTGCGAACGGCAAANAAGTTGTTTTTCGAACGCTTGATATAGGTTCGGATAAAGTTTTATCATATATGCCTAATGTCAGTGAGGCCAATCCTGCACTAGGTTGGCGGGCAATNAGAATTGCTCTGGACCGACCGAGTATAATGAGAATGCAAATCGAAGCCCTAATTCGCGCTTCAGATGGACGTAATTTATCAATAATGTTTCCGCTTATTTCGCAAGATAGCGAGTTTTACGAAGCAAGAGCATTGGTTGATAAAGTTTTGACTAGCGAAAAACGTTTAGGACATAATACTCCAAACAAAATCAAGGTAGGAGCAATGCTNGAAACTCCATCTTTGGCCTATGCTCCAAAGAAATTTCTCAATGCAGTGGACTTCTTGTCNGTTGGAGGCAACGATTTGAAGCAATTCTTTTTTGCTGCAGATAGGGAGAACGAACTGGTTAGACGAAAGTACGATACTCTTAGCACTAGCTATCTCGAATATCTAAAATTTGTTATCGACCGCTGCACCAAGAATAAAACACCTCTCTCCTTCTGCGGAGAAGATGCAGGACGGCCGCTGGAAGCGGTTTGCCTCTGTGCCATAGGGTTTTCGAGTCTCTCTATGAGGCCTGCCTCAATTGGACCGGTTAAACACCTACTTAGAAGAGTAAATCTTCAAGATCTCAGCAATATNTTGAATTCAGAAATTGATAGCGGTTCNTCCAACGTGAGGTCAGTTGTTGAAAAATATTTGAACTCAATATGAGATATTAATGGCTAAAGCTTTGCTCTGGACGGGAAAGTTTGATTTCGCTATACGTGTTTCATGTGTAGAACGAGGACTTCATTCATCCCAATTATTCGCCCGGCGCTTATTGATTAAAAGTGGCCGGGGCAAATTACCTACAAAGTCAATCAATTCGTAAAATACTGAAAAAATTAGAGAACATTCGTAATGTGTGCTGAAATACCAGACTACAAAGATACATTGAACCTGCCAAAAACAGAGTTTCCAATGAGAGCTGGGTTACCGAAACGGGAACCGGAGTGGCTTGAAAAATGGGAAAATATTAGAGTTTACGATACTTTACGAGAAAAAAAGAGTAGATCCTCTTTTATATTGCATGACGGGCCTCCATACGCGAACGGCCATTTGCATATTGGCCANGCGCTCAATAAGATTCTCAAAGATATGGTCGTGCGTAGCCAGCAAATGATGGGCAAAGATGCAAGATATATTCCTGGATGGGACTGTCACGGGTTGCCAATTGAGTGGAAAATTGAAGAACAATATAGAGCCAAAGGNAAAAACAAAGACGATGTCCCTGTTATAGATTTCAGACAAGAATGCCGGAAATTTGCCGCAGGCTGGGTTGAGACGCAACGGGAAGAATTTAAAAGGCTAGGNGTTATGGGAAAGTGGGAAAATCCGTATCTTACGATGGATTTCCATGCAGAAAGAGTAATCGCNGAAGAGTTTATGAAGTTCCTGATGTCTGGAACACTATATCAAGGGTCGAAACCTGTTATGTGGTCNCCCGTTGAAAAGACCGCATTAGCTGAAGCTGAGATAGAATATCATGATCATAAGTCACATACCATTTGGGTCGCCTTTAAAATAAAAAGTGCGTTGGAAAAAATTCAAAACGCNAGAGTAGTTATTTGGACAACTACGCCTTGGACTATTCCTTCAAATCGAGCGATCGCNTTCAATCCAAAAATTTCTTACGGTCTATACCGTGTTGATGAAACCCNAGAAGAAAGTTGGACAGAGAAAGATGATCTCTACATTTTGGCTGATAATTTAGCTGAGGAAACATTAGAAAAGGCTCGGGTTCTCAAACATACAAGAATGAACAAAGTTTCTAGTGCTGAACTTNAAGGCTGCGTGTGTAAGCACCCCCTATCTGACTTAGACAAATTTTGGACTTATGATGTGCCAATGATAGACGGTGACCATGTGACCGATGATGCTGGAACCGGTTTTGTGCATACAGCACCAAGTCATGGAGCAGACGACTATGATTGTTTTTTAAAGAGAAATTGGCTTGANAGAATGACCCATAACGTGGGTGAGGANAGTGAATTTTTGGAACATGTCCCGTTCTTCGCNGGGCTCACAGTTTTTGATNGAAAAGGCAAAGAGGGGAAAGCAAACTCTGAAGTTATTAATAAACTTGTCGAGGCTGGTAATATTATTGCAAGAGGACGGTTGACACACAGCTATCCACATTCTTGGCGCTCAAAAGCACCAATAATTTTTAGAAATACTCCACAATGGTTCGCAGCTATCGATAAGAAGGTAGATGACAAATTTAATGAATATGGAGATACAATTAGACAAAGAGCTCTGGCGTCCATCGATAAACTTGTTCAATGGACGCCAAAAAGTGGACGTAACAGACTTTATTCGATGATTGAGGGACGGCCAGACTGGGTTTTGTCAAGGCAGCGTGCTTGGGGGGTACCTCTTACTTGCTTTACTAAAAAAGGTGCACAACCTACTGATGCCGATTTTTTACTTCGGAATGAAAACGTCAATAAACGTATTGTGGAGGCTTTTGAAAAAGAAGGCGCAGACGCTTGGTATGAAGATAATGCGAAAAAAAGATTTTTAGAGGGATTAGAAAACCCTGATGACTACAATCAAGTTTTTGATATTTTAGATGTTTGGTTCGATAGCGGGTCAACACATGCATTTGTACTCAGAGACAGAGATGATGGATCAGAGGACGGCTTTGCTGATCTTTATTTGGAAGGAACGGATCAACATAGAGGTTGGTTCCATTCTTCGATGCTCCAGTCATGTGGAACGAAAGGACGCGCTCCATACCACGGTGTTTTAACTCATGGATTTACTTTGGATGAAAAAGGCATGAAAATGTCGAAATCTATAGGAAATACGATAGCTCCAGAACAAGTGATAAAGCAGTACGGAGCTGATATTCTCCGTTTGTGGGTTGCTCAATCTGACTACACTGCAGATTTACGAATTGGACCAGAAATTTTAAAGGGAGTAGCAGATAGCTATCGAAGATTGAGAAACACAATGCGGTTTATGCTTGGCTCACTCTCTGATTACGATATATCTGATGAAACAAGTGCCGATGAAATGCCTGAACTAGAGCGTTGGATATTGCATAGACTTTCTGAGTTAGACGAGAAAGTAAGAAACGGATACAGCTCATACGATTTTCAGGGTGTTTTCCAAGCGATCTTTACATTTGCGACAGTAGATTTATCCTCCTTTTATTTTGATATCCGAAAAGACGTACTTTACTGTGATGGGAATACACCCGAGCGTAGATCATCACGAACCGTGTTAAATTTGCTTTTCCATCGCCTTTCAACATGGTTGGCACCTATTTTAGTATTTACGATGGAAGAGGTATGGCTTGAACGTAATCCGGACAAAGAAAGTTCGATTCATCTTCTGGACATCCCTGATACTCCATCTGAATGGCGAAACGATAAACTTGCAAAAAAGTGGGCAATCGTAAGAAGCTATAGAAGACTAGTTACCTCAGCCTTAGAATTACAGAGAGCCGATAAAGTAATCGGATCTAGTTTGGAAGCAGCTCCAATCATTCATATCACGGACAAAGATGCGCTTGAAATTCTAAAAACTGTGCCTTTTCAGGACATTTGTATAACATCAGACATAAAACTCACTGATACAAATCCCCCCAAAGGTGCCTACATATCGGACGAAATTATAGGTGCTGCCGTAAATTTCAAAAAATCAGTTGGATCAAAATGTGAACGGTGCTGGAAAATTTTACCAGATGTCGGTACCTACAGACACCCAAGCACGTGCGAAAGATGTAGTTCAGCACTTCAATAATCTTTAGACGAGCCTAAATTACTGAGCTCTCTTTTACCTATGTTTTTTAGCTATTATACCGCCTTAGCCCACCAAAAAAGCTGGTCATCATTTTGGCAACTTCATCTTCACAAATGCCAGGATATATTTCAGGTCGGTGATGTGTTTGGCTATGAGAAAAAATACATGCACCATTCTCGACGCCACCTGATTTTTTATCGCTAGCCCCATAGTACAAGCGGCGAATTCTAGAAGCCGCGATTAATGCGGCGCACATTGCGCAAGGTTCTAAAGTAACATACAAATCACAATCACTTAATCTCTCATTTCCCATAATTCGGCAAGCCTCTCGAATTACTAATACTTCTGCATGAGCAGAGGGGTCCTTGAGTTCTCTAGTTCTATTTCCAGACTTTGCCAAAATATCACCGTTGGGAGCTAGCAATACTGCTCCAACTGGGATTTCTCCTGAAACGCGTGCCACTTCTGCCTGCTCAATGGCTAACTTCATAAAATTTGTGAAGCCGTTATTTTTTAAAGAATTCAATTGGCACTTCCTAAATTATTATTAATAACATAAACACTCGTTAATGGAAGACCAAGCTAACAAAGGCGAACGTATCGCAAAAATAATTGCTAGAGCTGGCTTGGCAAGTAGAAGAGAGTCTGAGAAATTAATTCTTGATGGAAAAGTTAAGGTCAACGGTAAAACTATAAGTAGTCCGGCCCTTAATCTATCCAGGGACGACGTGGTAGAGGTCGATGGCAAATTATTATCACCACCTGAAAAAACACGTATTTGGATGTACCATAAGCCTGTTGGCCTAATCTCTACTTCGAAAGATGAAAAAAATCGTCCAACTATTTTTGATAAACTCCCAGACGAAATGCCTAGAGTGTTATCAATCGGACGGCTAGATCTAAACTCTGAAGGACTATTACTGCTAACTAATGACGGAGAGCTAAAACGACGGCTTGAATTACCTTCAACTGGCTGGTTACGTAGTTATCGTGTGAGAGTAAAAGGCAGATTAAATGAAAATATGCTTGAACCTTTGAGACGAGGTATTTCCGTAGATGGTACACAATTTAAACCAATGCAAGTTTCATTTGACCGTCAAACAGGGGCAAACGCATGGCTAAGTATTGGACTCCGTGAGGGTAAAAATCGAGAAATCCGTAAAGCACTTAGTTTGCTGGGTCTATCCGTAAATCGGTTAATAAGAATAAGCTTTGGAGATTTTGAACTAGGCAAATTAAAAAAGGGTGAAATTGAAGAAGTGCGTTCAAGCATAGTAAACACTCTATTCAAAAAAGAGGTGGATAATCGTGAAATGAAAGAAAACCAGAAAGGAAATTTTGGTAGAAAAGGAACAAAAAATAAGGAAAAGGTTTCAATCACTCGTAATGTTTCTAAGAACCGAAGGTTTAATCATTAATTAACGCACCAATACAAAGGGTCTCATCTGCAACATTTTTGATAGCTAGCGAAGGCTAATAGGAAAAAATTATTTATTTTAAAAGTCAACATTGTTAATTAGTTACTTTAAATCTGAAGTGCTTAGAGAAACTTTCGGCTTCGACAATCGACTGCGTATAACCCAATATAGTTTTTCCTGCGCACGTGTAATGGCGACGTATGCAAGCCTCTTCCAAAGTGGCAAATCTGACTCAACCCTATTAGTCTGGGCTGCAGCATAGATGTCTGGTGCAAAGACTTGCACATTTTCCCACTGAGAACCTTGAGCTTTGTGAATTGTCACAGCAGAGCCATGCAGAAAAATAGCTCCCATTTTGGCTGCAAATGGAATAAATGGCTGACCTTCATTCGGTAGTTCAATTTTTATTATTGACGCTGCCGAAAGTCTGGGAGATTCCGATCCAACCACAAAAAGTCTTGAGAAACCAGTCTTTTTACCAGGCCCTAGATAGATTACATTAGCCCCCTTGGTGAGACCCCTTGCTTCAAGGTCAATCCGTTTTTTTCTATGTTTTAGGGGTAATTCTAAGCCGTCGCAGATCAATGGTTCTCCCTCCAACAGTCTATCATTTGGAGCGTTATAGACAGCGCGGAAGGCATTTATTAACCTTATACGTGTAGCATTACGCCAAACCAAAACTGGACTTCTTGACATCAAATCTACATCCACCCTTTGAGCCCACACAATTCTATCATCTTCGGTTGAAATTTTTTTTATTAGCATCTCAAAATCTGTAAAATTTATTTCAGGATCTAACAAAACATTTGAAAGTTTTAAAATTGGGTTATCCGATTTTTGCCTGTGAATTTGTGATAATATTGATTTTTTGTCAGGGCTAAATTTATCAAAAACCATTTGTCCTGATTGACTTATTGGTGCGAGCTGGGCGGGGTCTCCAAATAATATTAAAGTTGAAAAAATCTCTTTTAAATCATTTAATTGGTCATCATCAAGCATCGATGACTCATCAATAAATCCGATGTCTAAAGGTTCCTCTCTCCTTTTCCATCCACTTATAAAATCAGATCCCTTTAAACCGGCTGCTGCAAGGGCTCCAGGAATAGACTTATTAGAACTATAAAACTCCCATGCCCGTTTCAATGAAATTTCTGATATACCCTCTATACTGGGCTTTTCATCCCGCTCGCCAATAAGCCACTCCACTATTTTTTCATAATCTGGGTCATACACAGGCGTATATAGAATTCGATGGATAGTGGTCGCAGGTACACCTCTCATTCTCAATATATTTGCGGCCTTATTCGTAGGAGCTAAAACTGAGAGCGTACGTTTATTTTTATTTTTATTAACTTCAAAGTCACCAGATATAATTTCAACACCGACTTTAAGCATTTTTTCAGTTATACTACTTAATAAAGCAGTTTTCCCAGAGCCTGCTCTTCCTATCAGTGCATGCACTGTTTTATTTTCAGCGATCTGGTTTGAGATTTTACCAGTAGTAAAATTTATTCCGGCCCGCTCCAAAATCATTGAGACAGTTTTAAAGGCTTGCTCTTGATCAAGCGATAGTGGAATAGAGTTGCTGTCCATGCAGCTAGCATATATTAATGCTAGCTGTTCACCAGCTAAACATGGTCAAATAAAGTAGCTATTAGATATTGATAGCAAACCGTCCCAACATATGGGTTTGCTGTAAAAATACGGCAATAACATTTACAAGTTACGTCGATCCAACGTGAATTATTTATTTCAGTACTTCTTCAAACGTTGATAATCCTACCCGTGGACTTTGCACTAAAACAGCCATATTGCCTGGCTTGTGCTCATTCTTCATCATTTTGGTGTGAGCCTGTGGTATTTGATCCCACGGAAGAACTTCTGACATACATGGATTAAGGCGACGTTCCACCATTAATCTATTTGCAGATGCTGCTTGCTTCAAATGAGCAAAGTGACTTCCCTGGATGCGCTTTTGATGCATCCACAGGTACCTCACATCAAACGTACAATTGTACCCAGTTGTGCCTGCACAGATCACTACCATTCCGCCTTTTTTGCAAACAAATGTCGAAACAGGAATGGTTGCTTCCCCGGGATGTTCAAAAACTATATCGACATTATTACCTTTGCCAGTAAATTCCCAGATAGCCTTACCAAATTTACGAACTTCTTTAAACCAATCAGCATATTCTGGAGTATTTACGGTAGGCAGTTGCCCCCAACACGTAAAGTCATTTCTATTAATAACGCCTTTAGCTCCTAGCCCAAGGACAAAATCTCTCTTGCTCTCATCTGATATGACACCGATAGCATTTCCACCTGCCGCCTTAACCAGCTGAATAGCATAAGAACCAAGCCCACCAGATGCACCCCACACTAAAACATTTTGTCCTGGCTTTAATTCGTGTGGGTCATGTCCAAACAGCATTCTGTAAGCGGTTGCAAGAGTCAAAGTATAACAGGCACTCTCTTCCCAACTTAAATGACGAGGTCTTGGCAAAAGTTGTTGAGCTTGAACACTGGTAAATTGAGCAAAGGACCCATCTGGGGTTTCGTATCCCCATATACGCTGACTTGTCGAGTACATTGGGTCTCCACCGTTACATTCTTCATCATCGCCATCGTCTTGATTACAATGGATGACTACCTCATCACCAACCTTCCAATTTCGTACTTTATCACCTACTGCCCAAACAATGCCAGAGGCGTCTGACCCAGCAATGTGATAATCTGCTTTGTGGCCATCAAAAGGTGAAATGGGAACACCCAGACCTGCCCAAACACCGTTATAGTTAACACCGGCAGCCATTACCAATACCAATACTTCGTTACCCGAGGGTAATGGTGTGTCTACAATTTCTACTTGAAAGGCTTTCTCAGGTTCGCCATGTCTCTCTCTACGGATAGCCCATGCGTACATCTGCCTGGGCACATAGCCAAATGGTGGCATTTCGCCTAATTCGTACAAGTCTTTTTCCGGCGCATCGTAGGTTGGGTGTGCAACGTCAGCGTCTAAGGCCATCACTATCTCCAAATTAATTTTTTTAATGATTGCCGCAACGCAGAATCATATGTCGCGAAAGCATTATTATTCTAAGCGAAAGATTGCAACTTTTTTTATATCTAATTGGTAATTTTATTGCTTCTCAATAAAGGTGCCAGATATTGGAAACTGCAAATTTCATAAATATGTGATAAGTATAAAAGCACTTATCATTAAAAAGTTATCATTACCCTTTGCCGCGACGCAGCGAATTGACTCAGACATTATATTTCATTATCACACCTCTGTATCTAAGATTATTTCGCGAAGAATACTTAAGGAGTTTTAAATGTCACAAACTAGCAAAGATCGCCCGTGGCTCATTAGAACTTACGCGGGACATTCGACGGCGGCTGCATCTAACAAGCTGTACAGATCTAATCTGGCCAAAGGACAAACCGGCCTTTCTGTTGCATTCGATCTCCCAACCCAGACAGGATATGACAGTGACCACTTATTAGCTCGCGGTGAAGTTGGAAAAGTTGGCGTCCCTGTAGGCCATTTGGGAGATATGAGAGCTTTATTTGACCAAATCCCTTTAGATCAAATGAACACTTCCATGACGATAAATGCTACTGCTCCATGGTTGTTAGCTCTTTATATCGCTGTAGCGGAAGAACAAGGCGCAGAAGTAAAAAAATTACAAGGCACTGTTCAGAATGACATTATAAAAGAATACCTCAGTAGAGGAACGTACATTTGCCCACCTCAAGCTTCCCTTAAATTGATAGGTGATGTTGCCGAATACTGTTATTCAGAAGTTCCAAAATGGAACCCAATGAATGTTTGCTCCTATCATTTACAAGAAGCGGGAGCTACTCCAGAACAAGAACTTGCTTTCGCATTAGCAACAGCAACGGCTGTTTTGGATGAGTTGCGTCCAAGGGTTTCCGAAAAGGAATTTCCCATTCTAGTAGGCAGAATTTCATTTTTTGTAAATGCGGGCATACGATTTGTAACAGAAATGTGCAAAATGCGAGCGTTTGTAGACCTGTGGGACGAAATCTGCATGAAAAGATACGGGGTTTCCGATCCAAAATATCGCCGCTTTAGATATGGAGTCCAAGTAAATTCGCTAGGATTGACGGAGCAACAACCTGAAAACAATGTTTATCGCATTTTAATTGAAATGCTAGCTGTTACCCTGTCTAAGAAAGCGAGAGCGCGTGCTGTGCAGTTACCAGCTTGGAATGAAGCTTTGGGTTTACCTCGGCCATGGGATCAGCAGTGGTCAATGCGAATGCAACAAATTATGGCATACGAAACAGATTTACTCGAATATGACGATCTTTTTGAAAACAATCCTGCAGTAGAAAAGAAAGTAACCATTTTAAAAGATGGAGCTCGTCACGAATTAGCCAACCTCGACAGTATGGGAGGAGCAGTTCAAGCAATTGAGTATATGAAATCTCGATTAGTAGACTCAAATGCGGATCGACTTAACAAAATTGAGACAAATGAAACTGTTGTTGTTGGTGTGAATAAATTTACAACTAGTGAAGATTCACCCCTTACCACTGGTGATAAAGGAATTATGATTGTTGATCCTGCGGTTGAGGCTGAACAGATTGGCAGACTCAATGCATGGCGTAATCAAAGAGACCCTGAAGCTGTAAAAGTAGCGCTTGATCAACTTAGTGATGCTGCAAAGAATGGGGCAAATATTATGCCTGCTTCAGTAAACGCCGCTAAAGTAGGTGCTACAACTGGGGAATGGGCCGAAATTATGAGATCCGTGTATGGCGAATACCGCGGGCCTACTGGCCTGTCAAAATCTAAATCAAATAAAACTGAAGGATTAGATGAAATACGCTCATCTGTAGACATTGTTTCAGATAAGCTGGGCCGTAGACTAAAATTTTTAATGGGAAAACCAGGCCTTGATGGGCACTCAAATGGGGCAGAGCAAATTGCTTTTCGTGCTCGAGATTGTGGTATGGAAATAGAATATCAAGGTATTCGGCTAACCCCTGAGCAATTGGTCGATGCAGTATTAGAAACACACCCTCATGTTATAGGGTTATCAATCCTCTCTGGAAGTCACATACCACTTGTAAAAGAAACGTTGGAAAGATTATCTGAGGCAAATTTAAGCCATATTCCCCTGGTTGTGGGAGGAATAATCCCAGACGAAGACGCTATTTCACTAGGAGCAATGGGTGTATCTAAAGTATACACTCCAAAGGACTTCGAGCTGAACTCTATAATGATGGATATTGTAGAATTAGCAGATCCGCGAAAAGTGGCAGCAGAATAAGTCTAATCTTGTAGACGACGTAAGAAAAGCTTTATGCAGTATTCAAATATACTAAGTAGGCATATCTCAAAAATATAGGCCAAGGGATGATAAAAGACTACGAGATTAGACCGTTAGAGAAAAAAGACCAAGAACAATGGCATTATATTTGGGGCGAATACCTTAAATTTTATGAAACAGAGCTTCCATCTAAAATATACTCTGAAACATTCTCTCGGCTTCTCGATACGGATAATAGACACCAAAACTGTATAGTTGCTTACAGTGGGGAAACTCTATTTGGGTTGGTACATTATATCTTCCACCCTCATAACTGGAGAACTGATGATGTATGCTATTTACAAGACTTATTTACACTTAAAAAACAGCGCCGGAAGGGCATAGCTAAAGCTTTGATCCAAGCTGTTTATGAAGCAGCCGATGCAAACGGAACTTCTTCAGTCTACTGGATGACACAAGACTTTAATCTCGGAGCACGGAAGCTATATGACCAAGTCGCATCATTAACCCCATTCATAAAATACCAAAGGTAAGAAATGACTATTCATATCGGAGCTACAATTGACGAAATCGCCGACACAGTGCTTCTACCTGGAGATCCAATGCGTGCAAAGTGGGCTGCGGAGCAGTTTTTAACATCTCCACGTCTTGTAAATCAGGTGCGAGGGATGTTTGGTTACACAGGGACATTTAACGGTAATCGCGTAACCATACAAGGCAGTGGGATGGGAATGCCCTCTCTCTCAATTTATGCAAATGAACTAATTAGGGATTATAATGCACAGACTTTAATTAGAATTGGGTCTTGCGGCGGTATGCAACCAAATATCGATATTCGTGATATAATACTTGCACAAACCACAACTTACGTAACAACCCCTTCTTCCACTGTGATGAAAGAAATCAGTTTTTCTCCGTGTGCAGATTTTGAACTAATAAAGAACGCACATTCTTTTGCAGAAAGTAAAGGATTTAAAACACACGTTGGAAATATCTATTCATCCGATACTTTTTATGACGAAAGAGCGGACCTTAATGAGCAAATGGTCAGACACGGAGTCCTAGCTGTGGAGATGGAAGCCGCTGAACTGTACACTTTAGCTGCCCGTTTTAATAGGAAAGCACTCGCAATTTTAACAGTCTCAGATCATCTGCAGACAGGAGAAGCCTTGCCATCCGATGAAAGAGAAAAGACTTTTGCTCAAATGGTAGAGGTAGCCCTAGCTGCCGCGTTTCCAACCAAATAAGTACACCAGCAAAGTAAGTGACTAGGCACTTCTTTCGACCATCATTTTTTTAACCTCTGCGATTGCTTTGGCAGGGTTAAGTCCTTTAGGACAAGTATTGGTACAATTCATTATTGTGTGGCACCGGTATACTTTAAACGGATCATCGAGGTCGCGCAAACGATCTCCAGTAGCCTCATCTCTGCTATCGATAATCCAACGATAGGCATGAAGCAAAGCGGCAGGACCTAAATATTTATCGCTATTCCACCAATATGACGGACATGAAGTCGAACAAGATGCACACATTACGCACTCATATAATCCATCCAATTTTTTTCTGTCTTCAATGGATTGTTTCCACTCTGTATTAGGCCGCTCTGTCTTAGTCTCCAGCCACGGCATAATCGAGGCATGCTGTGCGTAAAAATGTGTTAAATCAGGTATAAGATCTTTGATTACGGGCATATGGGGTAACGGATAAATATTTATATCACCTTTTACATCATCAATGCCATGAACGCATGCTAATGTGTTTATACCACCTATGCTCATCGCACACGATCCACAAATCCCCTCACGGCAAGATCTTCTAAAGGTTAAAGTCGGATCAATATCACTCTTAATTTTGATTAATGCATCTAAAATCATGGGCCCACAGTTATCAATATCCACGAAATACGTGTCCAAGCTAGGGTTCTCAGTATCATCTGGAGACCAACGATATATATTGAAAACGCGCAAATTGTTGGCACCTTCAGGCTTTGGCCATGTCTTGCCTCTCATTATTCTACTGTTTTTGGGTAGCGTTAACTGTACCATATCATAGTTCCTAGAAAGTACGTTCTTTTGGTGCTATCTTTGACAAACTTATTCCGCCCTCATTTTCAGTAGAGAGTGGGTCCGTTATGACGGGTCGGTAACTAAGTTTTACAGACTTTGCATTCTCCGAGAAACGAGAGATTGTATGAACGCGCCAATTCTCGTCATCACGACCCTCAAAATCCTCATGAGCATGCGCTCCACGGCTCTCCTTGCGTGCTTCAGCTCCACAAATTGTGCTCAGCGCATTTGGCATCAGGTTTGTAAGTTCTAAAGTTTCCATCAAATCACTATTCCAGACAAGGCTCCTATCTACGACTGACAGATCATTTACACCATCAGCGATCTTACTCATTTTTCCGACACCATTTGCTAAAGTTTCAGCCGTTCTAAATACAGCAGCATCTTCCTGCATCGTTTTTTGCATTTGCAAACGCAAATCTGCTGTTGGGATTGCACCTTTAGCATACCGAAGTCCATCAAAACGATCAAAAGCGTTATCGACAGAGAGCTTATTCAAATCAGGATTGTGTGCATCAGCATCAACAACCTTCCCAGCCTTTATAGCGGATGCTCGACCGAAAACTACTAAGTCAATTAACGAATTTGATCCCAGTCTATTTGCCCCATGTACCGAAGCGCAGCCAGCCTCGCCAACAGCCATTAAACCCGGCACGATCTGGTTAGGGTTCTCCTCAGTCGGGCTTAGTACTTCGCCCCAATAATTGGTTGGAATACCACCCATGTTGTAGTGCACCGTTGGTAACACTGGAATCGGTTCTTTGGTCACATCTACTCCAGCGAAGATCTTTGCAGACTCAGATATTCCTGGAAGTCTCTCAGCAAGTGCAGCTTCTGGCAAATGACTTAGGTTTAAGTGGATATGGTCACCCGTTTTTCCAGCTCCCCTGCCCTCCCGGATCTCCATAGTCATGCAACGACTAACATAATCCCTAGGAGCAAGGTCTTTGTAGTGTGGCGCGTATCTTTCCATAAAACGCTCGCCTTCAGAGTTTGTCAAATACCCTCCCTCACCACGAGCACCTTCTGTGATCAAGCAACCTGAACCATAAATACCCGTTGGATGAAATTGGACAAATTCCATATCTTGCAACGGCAGACCAGCCCTAGCTATCATGCCACCACCATCACCAGTGCATGTATGGGCCGAAGTTGCGCTAAAATAGGCTCGACCGTACCCACCTGTCGCTAAAACAACTAATTTAGCATTAAAAACGTGAAACGAGCCGTCATCCAACTTCCAACAAACGACGCCCTGGCATTGTCCATCTTCTGACATAATAAGGTCAATGGCAAAGTACTCGATGTAAAACTCTGCATTCTGCTTCAGCGACTGACCGTAAAGAGTATGCAGGATGGCATGGCCAGTTCGATCTGCGGCTGCGCAGGTTCTCTGAACAGGCGGACCTTCACCAAATTCCGTGGTATGGCCGCCGAAAGGTCTCTGATATATGTCGCCTTTTTCAGTCCTACTAAAAGGAACACCATAATGTTCGAGTTCATACACTGCCTTAGGTGCTTCCCTAGCCAAATACTCCATAGCATCAGTGTCGCCGAGCCAATCTGATCCCTTAACTGTGTCGTACATGTGCCATTGCCAATGGTCTGGCCCCATATTTCCCAAAGAAGCCGCTATACCGCCTTGAGCCGCAACAGTATGAGACCTCGTAGGAAATACCTTTGTGACACATGCCGTTTTAAGTCCTTGCTCAGCCATACCTAGAGTAGCTCGCAAGCCTGAACCACCAGCACCTACCACCACAACATCATACTCGTGAATTTCGTGAGAATATGCTTCCAATGAAAAGTCCCTATACCAAAATTTTAATCAACGCTAAGAGTGTCACGGCTATCAATAAATAAGATAAACCGATCGTAAAAATTATCCACACCTTGTTCATGACTCCGTGCACATAATCTTCGATCAATACCTGGACTCCGCTTTTAAAATGTAAAAGCCCAACTGTAAATGTCACTGCGACTATAAGCGCATAAATTGGCTGTTCAAGTTTAGCTAACACGACAACTCTCTGCTCGCCAAATATAGGTCCAATTGTGATTATAAATATAGGGACTAGGGCAACGAGTGCCATTGAGCTAATTTTCATTGCTTTAAAGTGTGACGTGCCTGTTTTAATTATGTCAAATGCCATCAAATATCACTCCTAGCCGTCCCTGGCCTGAAAAGTTTTACAAAAATAAAATAGTTAAAAAAGTTAAAACAAACGAGCCCAAAACTACCGCCCATCCCAAAAGCCTTGATGTGTTAATATCTAGCCATACTGCATGATCCCAGATCAGATGCCGAATTCCAGCCAAGGTGTGATACCAAAGCGCCCAGAGAGAACCAAGTAACACAAGCTGACCCAACCAGCTAGAAATTACTGCATTCATTATCAAAAAGTTTGCTTCAGAAGTTGCTGCTGCAATCAACCATAAAATGAATAGAATTACCCCTACAATCAGCGCATTACCGGTAATTCTGGTAAGGATAGAAGTTATAGCATGTAATTGCCATTTATAAACGGATAAATGAGGCGAAAGTGGCCGTTGATCACTTTTTGACTTAGACATCTTAAAATCATCCATGTGTTTTAGAAAAAAAATTTATGCTCTTTAACTACGAACATGTACTTAGTTCAAGTTGTAAGTCACGACCAGAGCTCGACATGATAATTTACTGATCTCCCAATTTCGTATCAGTATGATAATCCTTACTAATACTTTTAACCACTGCTTAAGCACAAAGCATTTTAATACTTTGACTGTCGTAACTATACTGAAGATCTCCATGTAGTGTCCAACCTTTCGATAGNGCAAAACTTAACTTGTGACAAAATTAAGAACTGTCTTCACCATTGAGCNAGCTATAAAATTTTGTCACTNAGACCNCCAGGAAAAGGCCAAACCCCAAAAAACCAATGAAAAGCAGAAATTAAAAGGAAGATGAAAACGACCATAAATACCAAAACTATATCACGTTTGGCAGTCCCAGGTTTCGGTGCTATCCGTGTCTCAGAGCGATTTATTAAAACGACAGCCAAGGCAGCCCAAGCGAGCATAGAGCCAAATAATATCAAAGATGCCAAATCACCGTTCACTAATAGATGTGCCACAGCCCAAATTTTTACAGACGCTAGCATTGGATGGCGTAAACGGCCTCTAAGGCGACCTCTGGTATGCCCCAATGCAAATACAAATATAGCGGTTACCATGAGAATATTATTAATGTGCACCAAAAAATTTGGAGGAGTCCAAACCACAACATACTCAGCAGATCTGTAGCCTGTAATGATTAATACCAGTGCAAAAATCAATGATACTGCTACCGCACCCTTTCCAGCATTCCCCAAAGAGTTGCGCAAATTTGGTAATACACGCTTGAACGAATGTGCAATGACCCACAGAATATTTCCCATTACTAAAAGTGTCATAAGCTCTCTATATTGCCTAAGTTAAACCTCAATTGCTTAATTCGGTATTTTACCCAGACCACTTTGATATCTAAAGATTTTAATACCTTAAAGATATCATCAAATTTTTAGTCTTCGGTTTATTTGAATTTATGAGTAATAACGGATAGAATTTATTTATAGGTCTGTAAAGATGAAATTGGCGAATTTTATCTCAAAATTAAACTTAACTCTTTTTGAAGTGGCCTTGCGAAATTTNATGAAAAAGTCTAGGGCTTTTNATGAATTAGTAAAAGGCACGACCGGAGATTTCTATGGCTAGATCTAAAATCGCTTTAATTGGGGCAGGACAAATTGGTGGAACAATCGCACACCTTTNATCAATCAAAGAACTCGGCGACGTTATTTTGTTTGATATCGCAGAAGGAATCCCAAATGGCAAAGCATTAGACATAGCAGAGTCTGGACCATCAGAAGGTTTCGATGCCACTTTAAGCGGNACCCAATCTTATGAAGATATAGCCGGTGCAGATGTTTGCATTGTCACTGCTGGCGTAGCACGGAAACCCGGCATGAGTCGTGATGATTTATTAGGCATAAATCTAAAAGTCATGAAGTCGGTTGGCGAAGGCATTAAGACTTATGCACCAAATGCTTTTGTTATATGTATAACGAACCCGTTAGATGCGATGGTTTGGGCTTTGAGAGAATTTTCTGGGTTACCAGCAAGTAAAGTTTGTGGCATGGCGGGAGTGTTAGACAGTGCTCGCTTCCGTCACTTCTTGTCCGTTGAGTTTAACGTGTCAATGCGTGATGTGACCGCCTTCGTATTAGGCGGGCACGGCGATACGATGGTGCCGTTAGCGAGATACTCAACAGTCGCAGGGATACCATTACCGGANCTTATAGAAATGGGTTGGTCAACACAGGATAGATTGGATAAACTCGTCCAAAGAACGCGAGACGGCGGTGCTGAAATAGTNGGNTTGCTGAAAACCGGATCTGCCTATTATGCACCTGCAACAGCGGCNATAGAAATGGCAGAAGCATATCTCAAAGACCAGAAACGGCTACTGCCGTGNGCNGCNCACTGCAANGGTGAATTGGGAGTTTCANATATGTACGTCGGAGTACCAACTATCATTGGTNGTAACGGNGTCGAGANAATTGTGGATATAAAGCTCACTAAAGAAGAGCAGGACATGTTNAACANCTCAGTGGANTCGGTCAAAAGCTTGGTNGCTGCNTGTAAAGCTATTGATAGCTCACTCANATAATACTTAGNAAAGTATNAAATTNTTATTATTTTAGTANCCGTATAACTTGCAGTNGNGCCNAAAGNTNTTNTNTGNNGNTCATANATGTGATCACNAATTTTGTNATGTGATCACATTTNNATAAATAACTNCATATTTTNTGTTNNACATTAAAAATTACTAGAAACTTCAGTGTGTTAATGGCTTTTTATAACTGCTAAAATAATAGGGTTCTCATTATGAATATTCATGAATATCAAGCAAAAGCACTGCTAAGGAGCTATGGGGCTCCTGTTTCAGATGGAAGAATAGTGCTAAAATCAGAGGATGCTAAAACTGCGGCTGGTGAATTAGACGGCCCGATGTGGGTCGTAAAAGCCCAAATTCATGCTGGCGGAAGAGGCAAAGGAACTTTCTTGGAAGCAGACGCAGGTACCAAAGGTGGAGTGCGTATAACTAAATCAGTGCAAGAAGCCGCGTCAGAGGCAAAAAAAATGCTTGGTCGGACCCTAGTCACCCATCAGACTGGTCCCGTTGGGAAACAGGTAAATCGTGTATACATAGAAGATGGCTCAGAGATTACACAAGAATTATATTTAGCTATTTTGGTAGATCGTCAATCAAGTAGAGTCTCATTTGTTTGTTCGACCGAAGGCGGAATGGATATTGAAGCTGTTGCAGAGAATTCCCCAGAGAAAATCTTGTCATTTTCAATCGATCCCACCACATCATTCCAACCATATCATGGTCGAAGAATAGCTTTTATGTTGGGTCTTGAAGGCAAACAATTGAAGCAGTGTGTCTCATTGATGACAACGCTTTATAAACTCTTTCTTGAAAAAGACATGGAGATGTTAGAAATCAATCCATTAATCGTATCAGGCTCTGGAAATCTTAAATGTTTAGATGCGAAAATGGGTTTTGATGGCAATGCAACATATAGGCATGCAGATATAGCAGAACTGCGCGACACAACAGAAGAAGATCCAAAGGAACTTGAGGCGTCAAAATATGACTTAAATTACATTGCGTTAGACGGCGAAATTGGCTGTATGGTCAATGGTGCCGGGTTAGCAATGGCCACAATGGATATTATTAAACTGTACGGTGCAGAACCAGCTAACTTTCTCGACGTAGGCGGCGGCGCCACGAAAGAGAAAGTTACAGAAGCTTTTAAAATAATTACGTCTGACCCCAATGTGAAAGGTATTTTAGTAAATATTTTTGGTGGGATTATGAGATGCGATGTTATTGCAGAAGGAGTTGTAGCTGCCGTGAAAGAGGTAGGTTTAAAAGTACCGCTAGTGGTTCGATTAGAGGGAACAAATGTTGAGACAGGTAACGAAATCATCAACACGTCAGGATTAGATGTAATCGCAGCTGCGAACTTAAAAGATGGTGCCGAAAAAATAGTAAAAGCAGTAAAAGGATGAGGCAATGGCAATTCTAGTTAGCGAAGACACGAAAGTTATTTGCCAAGGATTTACCGGATCGCAAGGAACATTTCACAGTGAGCAGGCGATTGAATACGGTACAAAAATGGTTGGGGGCGTTACTCCTGGTAAAGGAGGTTTGGAACATATAGGATTGCCCGTTTTTAACTCAGTTCATGAGGCAAGAGATGTTACTGGGGCAAATGCGACTGTCATATACGTCCCACCACCATTCGCTGCAGACTCAATTCTAGAAGCTATAGACGCTGAAGTCGAACTGATAGTTGCTATTACCGAAGGGATACCGGTCCTGGACATGGTGAAAGTTAAAAGAGCATTAGAAACTTCACAATCAATTTTAATTGGACCAAACTGTCCCGGTGTAATAACCCCTGGCTCCTGTAAAATCGGCATTATGCCCGGCCATATCCATCGCAAAGGATCCGTTGGGGTTGTTTCAAGATCAGGTACACTAACTTATGAAGCCGTTAAACAAACCTCAGATGTAGGATTAGGCCAGTCAACCTGTGTGGGCATAGGAGGTGACCCAATCAAAGGAACTGAACATATCGATGTTCTAGAATGGTTTCTCTCAGATGACGAGACGGAAAGTATAATAATGATTGGTGAAATTGGAGGTTCTGCCGAGGAAGANGCCNCGGAGTTTTTAAAACAAGAGGCTAAGCGNGGGCGACAAAAACCGGTCGCAGGTTTTATTGCTGGTCGAACAGCTCCNCCAGGTCGCAGAATGGGGCATGCCGGTGCAATAGTTGCNGGTGGAAAAGGTGGCGCAGAAGACAAAATAGAAGCAATGCGATCTGCCGGAATCATTGTTGCGGAGAGCCCTGCCGGATTGGGTGAAGCTGTACTCAAGGCAATAGAAAAAAAAGACTGAATCAAGATTAGAACACATAAATTATAATTGGATTGAATGGGTATTAAAATGAATGAACAATCTTCAAACGAATTCTTTCATGGATCTTCATTTATGCAGGGCCAGAATGCAGAATACTTGGAAAATTTACAGCAAACTTTTAAACAAAATCCAAATTCCGTAGACTCAGCGTGGCAGGCATTTTTCCAGTCTCTTGAGACTGATGCAGCAGATAATGGAAACAGTTCCCAAAAACCTAGCTGGACAAGACAAGACTGGCCCCAACAACCAAATGACGAATTCACTGGTGCTCTCACCAGTGAATGGGGTGATGACTCTGAAATTGCGATCCGGGCAAATGCGGCAATAAATGCAAAAGCAAATGCCGCGAATTTTACCTTAAGTGACGAAGCAGTAGAAAGAGCCGTACTTGATAGCATCAGAGCTATTATGATCATTCGTGCACATCGAATTCGTGGGCACCTTGTCGCTGACCTGGATCCCCTAGGATTGAGAGATGAGGCCATCCATCCAGAGTTAGACCCTAAATCTTATGGCTTCACAGAAGAGGACTTAGACAGACCTATTTTCATTGATAACGTTTTAGGACTGCAGATTGCGTCTATGCGTGAAATAATTGATTTGGTGCGACGAACTTACTGCGGAACGTTTGCTCTTCAATATATGCATATTTCAGACCCTGAGCAATCTGCTTGGTTAAAGGAGAGAATAGAGGGCTACGGAAAAGAGATAAAATTTACTAGGGAGGGCAGAAAAGCCATCTTAAATAAGTTGGTTGAAGCTGAAGGCTTCGAAAAGTTTCTGCACGTNAAATACATGGGCACGAAAAGATTTGGTCTTGACGGGGGAGAAGCATTAATCCCGGCATTAGAACAGATTATAAAACGAGGCGGTGCTTTGGGCGTCAAGGAAATAGTAATAGGAATGCCACATAGAGGGAGATTGTCAGTACTCGCTAACGTTATGGGNAAACCATACAAGGCAATATTCAATGAATTTCAAGGAGGATCATCCAAGCCAGAGGATGTTGATGGCTCTGGCGACGTAAAATACCATCTAGGAGCTTCGTCAGATAGAGAGTTTGATGGAAATAATGTTCANTTATCTTTAACAGCCAATCCATCCCATCTGGAGGCNGTAAACCCAGTAGTAATAGGCAAAGTTAGGGCCAAACAACAGCAATTANATGANAAAAANAGANTCTCCGTGTTACCATTACTTCTTCACGGGGACGCAGCATTTGCTGGCCAGGGNGTCGTAGCTGAATGTTTTGGGCTATCTGGATTAGTTGGGCATAAGACTGGTGGCACAATACATGTAGTCGTAAACAATCAAATCGGCTTCACTACTGCACCGCACTTCAGCCGCTCCTCTCCATATCCTACNGATATAGCCCTTATGGTTGAAGCACCAATTTTTCATGTNAACGGGGATGATCCAGAGGCAGTGGTTCATGCTGCAAAGGTTGCGACNGAGTTCCGTCAAAAATTTCAGAAAGATGTAGTCATAGATATAATTTGTTACAGGAGATTTGGTCATAACGAGGGCGATGAACCAATGTTCACAAATCCGATAATGTATAAAAAAATAAAGAAACAAAAAACGACTTTGACCTTATACACAGACCTTCTTGTTCGAGATGGTCTGATCCCCGAAGGAGAAATTGAAGATTTGAAAACTGNATTTCAGTCGTTCTTAAATGATGAATTTGATGCTGGGAAAAATTATAAACCAAATAAGGCTGATTGGCTTGATGGAAGATGGGCTCATTTAGANCGAAATAAAGATGACTATCAACGNGGACANACGGCTATTTCNGAGGATACGTTTGATAAGGTTGGTGCCGCACTTTCAAAATTGCCTGATGACTTTCCTGTACACAAAACAATTTCACGACTACTAGATAATAAAAACAAGATGTTTNGCGATGGCACCGGTTTAGACTGGGCAACAGCCGAAGCTTTAGCATTTGGCTCCCTTTTAACCGAGGGTTTTCCTGTGCGACTTTCTGGCCAAGATGCGACACGNGGAACTTTTAGTCAAAGGCACTCTGGAATTATTAATCAAAACAGCGAGGATAGATATTATCCACTAAATCATATTACCAAAGAGCAGGCAGAGTTCGAAGCAATAGACTCTATGCTATCTGAATATGCAGTATTGGGCTTTGAGTATGGTTACTCGTTATCGGAACCTAACGCGCTGGTAGCTTGGGAGGCACAATTTGGTGATTTTGCTAATGGTGCCCAAATCATGTTCGACCAGTTTATTAGCTCTGGTGAAAGTAAGTGGCTGAGAATGTCCGGCCTAGTCATTTTGCTTCCTCATGGGTTTGAAGGTCAAGGACCTGAACACAGCTCAGCTAGATTAGAAAGATTTTTGCAAATGTGCGGTCAGGACAATTGGATTGTGGCTAATTGCTCCACTCCTGCAAACTATTTTCACATCTTACGCCGTCAATTACATCGATCATTTAGAAAGCCACTTATTCTAGTGACACCAAAGTCCTTACTCCGTCATAAACTTTGTGTATCAGATAAATCCAATTTTATAGATGGTTCCAGTTTTCATAGAGTTTTATGGGACGATGCAGAAAGTGGATTAAGTGAAACAAACCTNGTACCAGATAAGAAAATTAAGAGAGTAGTAATGTGTTCNGGAAAGGTNTACTTTGATCTACTTGAGGAGCGGGATAAAAGAGATATAAACGATATTTATCTGTTGAGGTTNGAACAGTTTTATCCGTTTCCAGCAATTTCAGCTGTAAAAGAATTGGAAAGATTTAAAAGCGCTGAAATGGTTTGGTGCCAAGAGGAACCAAAAAACCAAGGCAGTTGGACTTTTATGGAGCCAAATCTTGAGTGGGTACTTACTAGAATAAAAGCCAAGTTTAAACGTCCAAAATATGTTGGTAGAGCAGCAAGCGCATCGCCAGCCACGGGCTTAGCTTCAACTCATAAAAATCAACAAGAAGTGCTTGTAAACGAAGCGCTAAGTTTTGGGGGACATTAAATTATGACAGAAATTAGAGTACCAACCCTAGGAGAATCTGTTACTGAAGCCACGNTCGCAACTTGGTTTAAAAAACCNGGTGAAANTGTNTCTACGGACGAAATGATATGTGAACTTGAAACTGATAAAGTTACTGTGGAGGTGCCTGCTCCAATTTCAGGTGTTTTATCTGAAATTATTGCNAACGAAGGTGAAACGGTCGCAGTAAATGCATTATTGGCAGTATTAACCGCNAAGATTGATAATAANCTAACATCGGAGACACAACAAAAATCCNATAATGATAATCAAGAGAATGGTTTAAAGACTGACAAATCGCATAAAGATTTAAGCGTGGNAGTAGCTCCATCTGCAAAAAAAGCTATTNTCGAAGCAGGCATAGCTCAGGACGANATTACTGGTAGCGGGCGTAACGGCAGAATAATGAAAGAAGATGTTAAAAATGCCATATTAAGTAGGGAACAAAAGCAATCACTTGAGAAGGTAGCACAAGTATCCATTCCAGNAGGCTCTAAATCTACTNGTCAAAATATAAATACACGCGAAGAACGTATAAAAATGTCGCGACTTCGTCAAACTATCGCAAAAAGGTTAAAAGATAGTCAAAATACTGCNGCAATGTTAACNACCTATAATGAAGTAGACATGACNGCCGTTATAGATTTGAGACAAGAATATAAAGAACTTTTCCAGCAGAAGCATGGAGTGCGTTTGGGCTTTTTGTCATTTTTTACAAAAGCTTGCTGCCAGGCGCTGAAAGAAATACCAGAAGTAAATGCGGAAATTGACGAAGACGAAATCGTTTATAAAAATTATGTTAATATGGGAATTGCTACTGGAACGCCGACCGGGTTAGTAGTGCCAGTTATTCGTAATGTTGACGAACTTTCATTTTCAGAAATTGAGAAGCAAATTGCAGAAAAAGGTTTGCGGGCGCGAGACGGAAATCTGTCAATGGCNGATATGCAAGATGGCACATTCACGATATCAAATGGAGGTGTATACGGCTCATTAATGTCCTCACCAATACTAAATCCACCACAGTCTGGAATACTTGGAATGCACAAGATACAGGACCGGCCAATTGCAATTAATGGAGAAATAGTAATCAGGCCTATGATGTATTTAGCCTTGAGCTATGATCATCGTATTGTGGATGGAAAAGGAGCGGTAACATTTTTAGTAAGGGTAAAAGAAGCCCTAGAAGATCCAAGACGATTACTGATGGATCTATAAATTAAATCATTATAGCCGATCTAAGCATTANAACGTGATATCTTAGGTTAANATTAAAGGGATAGAAATGTCATACGACGTAATTGTTATTGGTAGTGGGCCTGGAGGATATGTTGCGGCAATACGTTGTGCTCAACTTGGACTGAAAACGGCTTGCGTGGAAGGTCGAGAAACTCTTGGTGGAACCTGTTTAAACGTCGGGTGTATTCCATCCAAAGCATTGTTGCATGCTTCACATCTATTACATGAAGCGCAACATAATTTTTCAAAAATGGGTCTCAATTCTGAAAAATTTTCAGTCGATTGGGGCCAGATGCAAACTTATAAAAAAGAAGTGATAGAAGGAAATACTAAAGGAATTGAGTTTTTATTTAAGAAAAATAAAATCGACTGGATTAGGGGTTGGGGCGCAATTCCGTCAAGCGGAAATGTAAAAGTAGATGACAAAAATTATGAAACGAAAAATATAATTATTGCTTCTGGATCGGAACCTGCATCACTTCCCGGAATAAAGATTGATGAAAAGATAATTGTTAGCTCTACGGGCGCACTCGAACTAAAAAAAATCCCAGCTAAAATGGTTATTATTGGGGCTGGAGTGATCGGTTTAGAGCTAGGATCAGTTTACTCAAGACTTGGATCCGAAGTGACTGTGATAGAGTACATGGATAATATTACACCAGGTTTGGACACAGAGGTTCAAAAAACTTTCCATCGTATATTAAAAAGGCAAGGAATTAAATTTATAATGGGTGCCGCAGTACAATCTGCAACTTGCAAAAACAATAAAGCAAGTATTTTATATCAAAAAAATTCAGACAACAGTAAACATACCCTAGAAAGTGATATTGTACTGGTCGCGACTGGTCGAAAGCCCTTCTTAGATGGGATGGGAATTAAAGAATTAGGTGTAAAAGTTTCCGAGAAAGGCCATATTGAAACTGATGATAAATGGAGAACAAATGTTGATGGAATCTATGCAATAGGGGACGCAATTCAAGGACCAATGCTGGCGCATAAAGCTGAGGATGAGGGAATTGCAGCNGCTGAAGTTATAGCTGGGAAACATGGCCATGTTAATTATTCAGTAATCCCCGGAGTGATTTACACTTCGCCAGAAGTGGCCACGGTAGGAAGAACTGAAGACGAGTTAAAGTCGCTAAAACAAGATTACAAAGTAGGTAAATTTATGTTTATGGGAAATGGCCGGGCAAAAGCTAACTTCGCTACAGACGGTTTTGTTAAAATCTTAGCTGACGCTGACACCGACCGTATTTTGGGCGCCCATATTGTTGGACCTGCTGCTGGTGATCTTATTCATGAATTGTGCATGGCAATGGAATTTGGAGCAGCTGCACAAGACATTGCTCTGACTTGTCATGCACATCCAACCTATTCAGAAGCTATTCGAGAGGCTGCCATGGCCTGCGGAGATGGCCCTATTCACGCCTAATGTTGTGAAAGATCCAAGATAATTTCCATTATAACTCTTAATTTAAAATGGAAAAGCTCAGGTTGCTTCCGGGGTCATCTTTCCTCCACTCTTGCCTTTAATACGAGCCTTCGTTTTTGGGACTGCCATAACTGAATCTTTAACAGAACTTTCAGTATTAGTAGCATCACCGTCAGGATCGTCATCTCCGTGAGGCGGTTCACCTTTTATAACCCTCTTGATCTCGTCACCCGTCAAAGTTTCGTATTCTAACAATCCTTGCGCAAGTCTATCCCATTCTGTTTTCTTTTTGCTGAGAATTTTGTAAGCGCGATCATATGCTTCTTGAATAAACCTTTTCACTTCGACTTCGATAAGTTCTTTTGTATTAGCCGACACCGAGAGCCCGGCTGTGTTGCCAGAGTAGCCTTCATGAGCTTCTGCGTAGTCAATATTTCCAACCTTTTCTGACATACCCCAACGAAGCACCATAGCGCGAGCTAAACCTGATGCTTGTTGGATGTCTCCAGCCGGACCATTTGAAACGTTGGCTTCACCATACTTAATGATTTCAGCTGCTTTTCCAGCCATTGTCATCGCCAATTTCTCTTCACATTCAGCTCTATGCCAATTTAATCGGTCTATTTCCGGCAAGGACACTACCATTCCAAGAGCCCCTCCCCGTGGAATAATTGTTGCTTTGTATACCGGATCACATTGAGGAAGCTCAAGACCCACAATCGCGTGTCCTGCCTCGTGATACGCAGTCTTTTCTTTTTGGTCATCTGTCAGGACCATAGACCGCCGTTCTGCTCCCATCATCACCTTATCTTTTGCATTCTCAAAATCTATCATGCTTACAAAGGTTCTACCTATTCGTGCAGCCATTAATGCGGCTTCGTTAACCAAATTTGCTAAATCAGCCCCAGAAAAACCAGGTGTCCCTCTAGCTATCAAACGAAGATCAACATCTGGCCCAAGCGGCGTTTTTCTCGCATGAACATTAAGTATTTTCTCTCTTCCTTTGATGTCTGGATTAGGTACATTTACTTGTCGATCAAACCTACCTGGACGCAGCAGTGCAGGATCAAGAACATCACGTCTATTCGTTGCAGCTAATATTATAACACCTTCATTTTCCTCAAAGCCGTCCATTTCTACCAGCAGCTGGTTTAAGGTTTGCTCTCTCTCATCGTTTCCACCACCATATCCGGCGCCTCTATTTCTACCTACGGCATCTATCTCATCAATAAATACAATACAGGGAGCATTTTTTTTCGCCTGTTCGAACATGTCTCTAACTCGACTGGCACCGACCCCAACGAACATTTCAACAAAGTCAGAACCCGATATNGTAAAGAAAGGCACACCCGCCTCTCCAGCAATTGCTCGAGCAAGTAGGGTTTTACCAGTGCCTGGTGGTCCGACTAACAATGCACCTCTAGGTATCTTACCGCCTAGTCGGCTAAATTTTTGTGGGTTTCTCAAAAACTCAACTATTTCTTCGAGNTCTTCTTTTGCCTCATCAATACCAGCCACATCATCAAAAGTAACTCTTCCCTGTTTTTCAGTTAAAAGTTTCGCCCTACTCTTACCGAAGCCCATTGCGCCACCTCGGCCACCCCCTTGCATACGGTTCATGAAGTAAATCCAAACCCCAATTAACAACAGAAACGGCAATATCGACATTATAAAGGACTGAAACAATGATTGTTCTTGTTTCTCTGCTCGCACCACTACTTGGTTTTCGATAAGAAGATCAGTTACATTGGTATCAGCTGGTCTTACCGTAACATACTCAACATTATCGCCACCTTTGAACCGAATATTTTCGCCATCAAGGATGACCGTCGCAACTTCCCCGCGCTCCACAGATGCAACGAAGTCAGAATAACTAATTTCTCTCGATTGTAATGATGAAGTGCCTGAACTGAACACGTTAAATAGCACAACGATGAGTAAAAACAGAACCAGCCAAAAGGCTATATTGCGATTGTTGCTCAAGAGAGCTCTCCTTATTAATTACCACTTTTCCGTGGACGACCTCGTAGTGTATACATAGACATTAGTTCACTATGTTCAATGGTCTAGTAAGAATTGATTAAAGGGCTGTTTGCAAAAACTAAACCTAAATTTTGAGCTGGGATCTAAAAACGGAAAATTTATTAAATTTCTGTCTTTGAATAGTCCAGGTAGAGCAATTATAGTTTTATATGGGATCTTTTTCCTAAGATTTGGATCCAAAAGCGTATATCCGTGTTCACCCAAGCATTTGACAGTAAGTCCGTCGATACTTTCTGAAGTTATTAATTTCCATCTATTATCAAATATAATACCATTTGACGCACCTACTGCCTTGTCACATGCGTTCACTTCTCTTGTGATTTTAATACTCTTGCCGTGAACATAGCAAATTGTACCTGACCCCGAAAAAGTTACCTTTTCATCAATAGAGCTTATCAGCGCGTCTACTTGCGTCAATCTGGGGCGATACTTAAGGTTTGAGATCCATTTTTGCGCTGCGGCTATCAAACGTCGTTTAATATCTACCGGTTGATTAGCAAACTCGTCAAAATCAAATACGAGATCCCCATAATCGCACGATCCAAACTTTTCATAACAATCTAACGCAAATTGATTTAATGCTATTTTAGCACTTTGCATCAATAATGCTGTTTTACCGATCGTGTTTTTGTCTATGCCTAATTCAGCAAAAGTAGACACCAGCTCCCTCACTCTAACCCTTTCGAAACTCTGATCCTTGTTAGTTGGATCATCAATCCAATTTACTTTCTTATAATTTAGCACATCCCGCATTGTTTGCCGCTCAAACTCCAGGAGAGGTCTGAATAACGTCATCTTATCGTCGTCGATAAGCAAATAATTCTGCTCTGTCATACTCGCCAAACCATCCACTCCAGATCCTCTTCGCAATCTCATTAGGAAAGTTTCTGCTTGATCATCTAGTGTGTGTCCAGTCATTAGAATTGAGTTCACAGGAAGGGATTTTTTCATTAATTTATAACGAGCTTCGCGGGCATTGGCAGATAAGTTTCCTGTCATATCTTCATGATCCCATAGCAGAGTTGTATGGGGAAAACCGAGCTTTTTGCACAACTCACTCACGTATGTTGCATCTTTAGCTGATCCATGCCTTAGATCATGGTCAACAGTAAGTACTAAAATTTTTAAGTTTGTTGGATTGGGCCATGAGTTTATCAGATATAAAAGGCCTAAGCTGTCACTGCCACCAGAAACGGCAATGCCAAGGGAGGCAGGCCTGTAACAAAGTGTATCTAGAAAACTGTCAATTTTTTTGTTGAATGTACCGGAGATTGCATCAAAATCATAGTTCACTGGTTGACCTTACTGGCACTGTAGTTCATTCATGGCATTTAATGCTAAATCTGTCTCCTGAACATCTGGAAATCTAATCTGTACTTGCGATAAAATTTGGCAACCAGCATCTATTTGACCAAGATCCACTAATGACTGTCCTAATCTAAACATTACTTGAGGTGCAACATCAGACTCTGGGAAATCCGTGTAGCTGTTTAAAAAAGCTCTTGCAGCAGACTTCAATTCACCCAATTCCTCAAAAGCAATTCCTCTAGAGAGTAATGCTTGTGCGTTAAGGGGACTATCCGGATAAGTATTGGTGAAACGCTCAAATAAATTAGTTGCACCCTCGTAGTCACCGCTTTCAAGTGCTTCAGAAGCTGCGTCAAAATCTGCTTTTTCTCCAACGGCCAATTCAGGCTCAGGCGCCACAGCATTGATTGTTGTTTCAATAGGATCATCAAGGTTAATTAGTGTCCCTAACGTGCTCGTTTCCGATATATTCGAAACATCTCCTCCTTCTAGCTCCACCAAACGAAATTCTAAGCTTTCTATTCTATTCGTTCCATCCCTGACCACTCGATCAACTAGGTACTGCAATTCTTCCGTTTGAGCGATTAACCTTTGTAGTTCACTCTCAATCGCCTCAAGTCTTACTAAGCCAGACCCGCTAGTAACAACTTGGGGCGAAGCCACTCCAGTTGTGGAAAGCTCTCGCTTTAATTTGAGCATCTCTATGTAAAGTATGGTCAAATCTTGACGCACATCTGCTAGTGTCTGCTCTTTATTCTGAGCATAAGCACCTGTACTTAATAGTGCAAAGATAACTATGTATAAAAGCCGCATGAAGCTTTCCAAAACTCTTAATCAGGATCCCAGGTTATTCAAAACCGTAACTGCTCTGCGATTTACTGAATAACAGCTTTCCTTGCTACAAATTTCAATCGGACGCTCTTTACCGTAGCTGACTGTTTGTATTCTAGTTGCAGCGACACCTAGCGAATTCAAATATTCTTTTACCGAGTTAGCCCGCCTAGCACCTAACGCGACGTTATAGTCTCTAGTGCCTTGTTCATCTGCGTGACCTTCAACAATAATTTTATANTCGCCATTGGTCATTAGCCAGGTTGCTTGACTATTCAAAAGATCCATCGCTTCTGGACCAAGGCTAGATTGATCAATAGCAAAGAGTACACGATCACCTATTGCCTCTTGAAAATAAGCCGGCGATGTTGGGTTTGAAACATCACCCATATTATTTCCAAATATTGGATCATTTGAACTTCCACCGAAGGGGTTACCGGAATTAGAGCACGCTGACACCGATACCAGGGCACTCAATAATATTGCGTTTTTAAGCTTTTTCATACATCACCTACCANATTCCATNATNCNAGTTTACATTGTAAATCANTATCTGAAAAGTGCTATAAATTTCTATCGCGCTAAAGGCGACCATGAAGGGTCAGATGCTCCGTCTGGGGTAATTAAAGGTTTCAAGTTTCTACCTGAGATATCTACACTATATAACGAAGAGGTACCATTTCTACCCTGAGTGGATCTACCAAATACGATTACACGGCCATTTGGAGACCAAGTTGGCCCCTCGTCTAAAAATGATGCCGTTAATAATCTTTCTTCACTACCATCNAATCTCATCACGCCAATGTGAAAGCGTCCCTTGCTCTGCTTTGTGAAGGCTATCATGTCACCCCNAGGTGACCAAACTGGAGTGCCNTAACGACCAGACCCAAAGCTTATCCTTCTGGCATCGCCCCCATTTGCAGACATTATATATAATTGTTGAGATCCAGATCTATCGCTCTCAAACACAACCTGTTTACCATCCGGCGAAAAACTAGGCGCCGTTTCTATAGCTGGGGAGCTTGTTAAACGTTTTACTGCGCCATTAGATAATTGCATTCGATATAAATCAACATTACCACCATTCTCCAACGAGTATAGAACTGTCTTGCCACTTGGNGANAATCTAGGNGCAAAAGTCATTGTGCCAGCTTGGTTTATTAATGCTCTACTNCGAACATTACNAACATTNAGTATTTGAACCTGGGGAAATCCTGAAGCATAACTCGTATATAGCACTTGATCCCCCTTTGGAGAAAATCTGGGGGCCATCACTATCGAATTACTATCCGTCAAATATTTTAAGTTTGCGCCGTCGTAATCCATTAAAGCAAGCCTTTTTCTACGCTGTGCTTTACCACCAGTCTCGGAAACAAAAACAATACGACTGTCAAAATAACCCGTTTCGCCNGTAATCCGGCTATACACCTCATCNGCTACTTTGTGAGCTATCCGCCTCCAGCTATTGGCACTCCCCGAAAACTTAAGACCAGACCCTAACTCTTGTTGGGAAAATACATCATANACCCTGAACATTACCGTAACTTTACCGCTNTTANTCACAGATACTGAACCAGTAATTAACGCNTCTGCATTTATGACTTGCCAATCACTAAACTGGACGGGCGACGAGAAACTAGTAATCTTACTTACGTGCGCAGAACTTGGGATTTCTCGAAACAAACCCGTTCCAGTGAGATCATTACGAACCACGCTGGTCAAATTACGAGCAACTTCAACCGCGTTTGGTGTCTCAGCAATAAATACCGGCACGGCAAAGGGCATGGGCTCAATCACCCCTTGTGTTATCTCTATTCTTAGCGGAGTTGCAGATAATATTCCGCCATGTAAAATTATGAAAACTGCAAAAATAAACCGAAACATTACCTATTCCTCATCTGGTCTGGGTTGAATGTAAGGACAATCTGTTGCCATTGCTCATAATCAAAATCTTGCAAATTAAATCCATCCCATTTCTTTTGACACTTGAAAATTGTTTTCTTTGCATTTGTAAATGCACTTCGGGCTGCTGATCCATTTCCTCCTTCACTTGCGACAAGTCTTATTTCATTGCGTTCAATTTTACCATTTTTATCCAACGAAAAAGCTACCGTGACCTTAACATAGGCATTTTGGTTTCCAACATCAACATTCCAGCAAGGCTCAATTTGTTTCAGTAATGCACTCCCTATTGAAGCGGTATTAGCTATTGCATTTTGCGATATATTGGAAACAACATCTGTACTTTCTAAGCTTTCCTGTTCATTTGCAATGCTACTTAAAGCTGAACTTACAGCATCAACAACGTCTTCACTTCGAGTCTCTTTTTCTTCAGATGCAGTCTGGATTTGAGGCCTTCCCTTCGGTCGCAGTGATCTCTTCGGTGCACCAGATGGCTTTTTCTTCGGTTCAGTAATTATCTCGGTTGTTGCTCCTAGCTTAGATTTCTTTTCTTGTTCCAACTTCAAATCTAACTTTTCCTGTTCTGCATCAGCTTGACTTTGGCTATCAAATAAATCGTCATTAAAGGCGTCTTCATTCTGCGGGATGACTGGAACCGATGCAACCCGATCTGCGATCACTGGCGACTGGGCGTCAGTGGTTTCAGGAAGTGGTGAGATTGATGGATTGTCTTGACTTAACACTGGCTGCTCAGGCTCGGAAGACAGTTCGGGTTCTACTATTTGAATTTTTTTAGGCAAGTCTATTTTGTCTTGCGGTAATTCAGGGACTTTTGGAATTTCTGGAGTGACCTCAGCAACTTTTTTATCAATTTTTGGTTCCTTAGGTTCCAATTTATCATCAGGGGACGGACTCGGTATATCTACTGCAGTTTGGGCACTTACAACGGGAAGCTCCAATATATCACGCGTAGCTTGAAATTCTTGCTCACTAGCACCGCCTATTTCAAACTCATCAGGGGGACGTGGTTGCGGCAACCTTGGGTCAAATATATTTCCCAAAAACAGCCATAGCAGAAAACCAAAATGCGCAATACCAGAAATAATATGACCAAAATGCATTTCTGGTCTCATTCCTCACTATGATTTATCTCAGAATTATCAGGACTATGCACATATTTAAATTTATTGAAACCGCTGTTAGCGAGATCTGCCGTTAACTTTGCAATAAGATTATAGGTAATATCTTTATCCGCCCTGATCCAGATCGATTTATCTTTCCTTTGCTCTATGATCGCGCGCAATTTTGGAATTAGTTCCTCTCGGGATACTGGCTCGTCGTCTTCTGTTTGAATAAAAAATTCACCGCCCGAAGTAATATAAAGAGACAACGTAACTTCATCATCAGAGTCATCTTCTAAAACTGGCGCGTCCGTCTCTGGCTCTTTTACGGTTACACCAACCGTTAGCATTGGCGCAGTGACCATAAAAATGATCAGTAGAACCAACATCACATCTACAAAAGGTGTAACATTTATTTCCGACATAGGGCGCACTCTTTTAGTACGCCTCCTCTTAGAACTACCTTGAACCTGTACCGTTCCAGCACCCATTTTAGCTATCCAACTGACGGCTTAATATTGTGGAGAATTCATCAGCAAAACTTTCATATCCAGCGACAATTCGGTCAGAATCTGCACTAAGTTTGTTATAAAAAATTACAGCAGGAATGGCCGCCAGAAGTCCCAATCCTGTTGCAAGTAAAGCTTCAGCAATACCGGGAGCAACTACTGCCAAATTTGTACTCTGTTGTTCCGCAATCTCAATAAATGCATTCATTATGCCCCAGACTGTTCCAAACAAGCCAATAAATGGAGCAGTAGAGCCAATAGTTGCTAAAATCGTTAAGCCTGATTGCAAGTCTTCAGCCTCGCGGACTACGGCTACGTCCATTGACCGATCTATTCGAGCTTGCGCACCTGCGATCATTACACCATCCGACCTATGACTTCTTTCCCACTCTACCATTCCAGAGGAAAAAACACGCGCAGTATGTCCATTTGGCTCAGGGCCTAATTTTTCAAACAGCTCATCTAGCGGTTCACCAGACCAAAAAGCTTGGTCAAAATTGGATGCTTCAGAGCGTGCAGTTCTAAATAATAACAATTTTTTAAAAATAATCGACCAAGACCAGAATGATGATCCGATTAGCATAATCATAACTATTTTAACTGTAATAGTTGCACGCCCAAAAAGCGCCCAAAAAGTAAAAGCTTCGTTTTCCATTTTATCTGCTCATTTATTTGCCATTTTTGGCTTTTCACAAGCATAGACGCTTTCAACAACAAATCCAAATAATATCGTTTAGAAAATATCCAAAATATAATTTTTACATAAATTTATCAAAAATAATTTTGGGCAACTTAACTAGTCCCCCGGCAACACTAAGCGGCACAATAACCAAATTAGCTCTAAATATTAAATCGCTATCTCTATAAATTTCTTGGCTAAAGTTTAATCGTACCCTTGTTTTTTTTTGTAGTTCTGTACTGATTAATAATAATTCATCAAATTTTGCCGACTTCAGATAATCTGCTTCCACTTTTCGAACTGCAAAAACTATACCATGATCTTTGCGGAGAACATTCTGATCAAGGCCAAGGTTTCTCACCCACTCACTTCGCGCTCTTTCGATAAACTTTAAATAATTAGCATAATAAACAATCCCCGCCAAATCAGTATCTTCATAATAAACGCGACATTGAAAAGTACTTTTATTCATTAGTTAGAAACCATTTTTTTTACTCTGGCGGACATTCGCATTGCCAGGGAACTATCATTTGAGGCATTTGGTAATGTCGGATCATAAGCCACTTTTATTAGATTTGATATGGTAGGTTTTAATAGAGTATGATTATCTTCAGTTACTAACAAAGGCGAATTATGAGTAAAAACATTATCTGACCATAGTAAAACCGACTGCACAACTTGTGACAACATCAACGTCTCAGCTGGAACTTTCTTAAGATGTTTATCCATTTTAATAAAAACAAAGCAAGCCCGAATAGCTCCCTCTCTATCAAACCTAAATATCCTATATTGGTTTGCTTCTACCTCTAATAGCTTTTCTAAAAGTGCAGACATGTTTGGGATCAACTTATCGAGATGTGGCAACTCTTGAAGTTCAAGCCAATCACTCAAAAAGAAAAACATGAAATTCGAACCAAGCTCAGGGTCCGTTTCACTAATTTGTTGACTTGTGAGTGATAGAACCGCTTCGATGGCCCCTTTCAGTATTGATATAGATTTATCTTCCAAACCAAATGCTACTGGAGCAACTGACCTTCCCCATCTTGAAAATGAGAAAGAACCGTCATTTCGTGTGAAATATTTTTCAACGTCTTCCGGCTTCATACAATACAATCCGACAGTGTCAGGAGTTCATGGGATGAAATAGATCGTCAGGCGAATTAGGAGGCTTTAATCCAAGATGCTTCCACCCTCCGTTTGCCAATGCCCTGCCACGAGGAGTGCGCTGTATCAAGCCCTGCTGCAAAAGATATGGTTCTATCACTTCCTCCAAGGAGTCTCTACTTTCGGACAAAGCAGCGCTAATTGTTTCTATACCAACTGGCCCACCAGCATATTGCTCAGCAATTAGTTTCAAGTATCGTCGATCAGCACCATCTAGACCCAGCGAGTCAACGCCTAGTCGAGTTAATGCGTGATCTGCCAACTCTTTTGTTATTGAACCATCACCGTCCACTAATGCAAAATCAGCGACCCTTCTCAACAATCGGCCCGCAATTCTGGGGGTGCCGCGAGCGCGCTGCGCGATTTCCATTGCCCCAGATGCATCAGCTGGAGCACCCAATTTATTGGCGTTTCTGGATACAATCTCAAAAAGTTCATCGTTTGTATAGAATTGAAGCCTGGTAGGAATGCCAAATCGATCCCGTAGAGGAGTTGTTAACAATCCAAGTCTAGTCGTTGCGCCAATCAGAGTGAACGGTTGCAGTTCAATTCTCACTGTTCTTGCAGCAGGACCCTCTCCGATCACAAGATCTAACTCAAAATCTTCCAAGGCAGGATATAATACTTCTTCTACGGCAGGGTTTAGTCGATGCACCTCGTCAATGAAGAGTACATCTCTGGGTTCTAGATTAGTTAAAATGGCCGCTAAATCTCCAGCCTTTGCTAAAACTGGGCCCGATGTCATGCGAAAATTAACGCCTAACTCTCTGCTCATTATTTGGGCCAAAGTTGTTTTTCCAAGCCCTGGAGGTCCATAGAAAAGGGTATGGTCCATCGCTGCACCTCGCCGTTTGGCTGACTCAACAAATACCTTTAAATTTGCCCTCACTTCTGCCTGTCCAATAAACTCAGTTAAGCTTTCAGGCCTCAATGCCCTGTCATTATCGTCAACGTTTTTTTCAGGACTTAAAATTGGTTCTTGCTCAATCATAGAGTTAATTTTCTTTTGGTGAAAGGAGCCTTAGTGCTTTCTTTATTATTTCAGGCGTAGATGATGTATCTTCTAAATCACTTGCAAGAGCAATCGCATTTGCCGCCTCCGAAGGACTGTAACCCAAATTTTTTAGCGCGGATAATGCTTCAGCTTGATTTTTTTGCCGTTCTTCAACAGACGAACCCATTAGATTATTTGTGCCAACCGTTTCAATTTCAGGTTCTAAATTTACACTCTCGGAGTGATTATAAGGGCCTGAGTTTTTGCTGTTAGAGACGGAATACCCTAAGTTAGCCGCCATCGCGATAACTTGAGGTGCTTTTTCCTTCAGTTCTATTATGACTCTTTGGGCGGTCTTTGGTCCAATTCCTTTTGCTTGCTTTACGGCAGCCCAATCACCAATCGAAATAGCCCTACTTAGTCCATCAGCGCCCAAAGCGCCCATAATTGCTAGAGCAGCTTTTGCACCGACTCCCTGGACTGTCATTAGCAGCCTGTGCCACTCTTTTTCCACAATGCTTGTGAAGCCAAAAAGCTGCAGTATATCTTCACGAACTAATAAATCGGTATAAAGCGCCGTATATTCTCCAGCTGAGGGTAAGGACCTTAAGGTTCTCTCAGAGCAATATATCAAATACCCTACTCCGCGAACATCCAGTAGAAGATGATCATCAGACCGGTATTCAATTCTTCCGGAAAGCCGACCTATCATTACAATACCTTTTCCATCACGACCTGATATCTATTTGGGGAGCAACCGTAGTGGGCATGGCAAAGAGCAATAGCCAAAGCATCGGTAGCGTCCACACCATTTAGGACAACGCCAGGTAATTGCATTTTGACCATATGTTCAACCTGACGTTTATCTGCGTGCCCAACACCTACAACTGCTTTTTTAACTCTGTTAGGAGCATACTCCGAAACTGACAAGCCAGCTTTTGCGGGCACAAGCAAGGCTATTGCCCTGGCATGACCAAGTTTAAGTGAAGCAGCCCCATCCTTATTTACAAATGTTGTTTCCACAGCAGCAGTATCAGGCTTAAAATTCTTTAACACCTCTTCTAACTGGATGAACAAGGAGTGTAATCTTTCTGCTAAATCTGTGCCTTTTGATCTGCAAATACCATTTGCGACATGACAAATGCGGCTTTGTTTTAAATCTACTAATCCCCAGCCCATATTTCTCAAGCCAGGGTCTATACCGATCACCCTCATATTACTGCACCTCAATTTTTAAAAATATTAGCACGAAACGTGAACAAAAGCCAAATAGATTTATTTTCGTTGTAAATATTTTAAATTGTAAAATTAGATTTTCTAAATTGATTGATAATAATTTGTTATTTAATCTTGCTAAATATTAATGTGGACCACTCCGCGATGTTTATTTGCTTAGATAAAGAAAAACCAACATCGATGTATTCGTTGGTCACCAATTCAGCTTGCTCCGTTAAAATGCCAGATAATATAAGATACCCGCCAGAAACAGTATGCCTGGACATATCTTCTGCCATGGATAACAGAGGGGCCATTAAAATATTTGCAAAGATTAAATCAAAAGTTTCAATGGTGTTTATTTGACTATGGCCAAATCCATTTGCCTCAAAACATCGAATATTTTGATCTAAATCATTTGCTTGCACGTTTGTTTTTGCAACGCTGACAGCAACGGCATCAATATCAACAGCGGTGACATTAGCAGAAAAAACGCTAGCCGCCGCCATTGCCAAAACCGCCGTACCACAACCAACGTCGATAATATTTTTTGCATCGAGTCCATCGTTCAGAAGATACTCCAGGGCGAGCAAACAACCTTTTGTCGTACCATGGTGACCAGTACCAAAAGCCATTGATGCCTCAATCAGTAAAGGTTTGCAGTTTCGTGGCACTTTTCCCTTGTCATGTGCCCCATAAACGAAAAACCTTCCGGCGATTACTGGTTTAAGTGACCGCTGTACTTTTGAAACCCAGTCAACCTGTGGCAATTCGGAGATTTTAAAATCATCTGCTTGAAAAGCTGCAGCAAGCAAAGCCAAACTAACATCATTCGGGGCTTCAGAAAAATATGCTCCTACCTCCCAAAGGCCAGAACCATCTTCTAATTCAAAAACACCAATACCAATTGGTTCTGGTGAAAGTCTTTCTAACGCATCGCCAAGATTAGTGGCATTTTGTCTTCCGAGGAGAGTTGTTAGAGCAGTAAAAGTAGTCATAAAAGAGGCCAATCTAGTAAAAAAGAGTTGTATAAATACATTTAATATTTAGGGGCACAGAATATAGTCTCATTCCCTTTAACTGGCTGTCTTGGAATTAGAAGCGCTAAGGCGAAAGAGATAAAAGACAACGTGCCTGCTGTACAAAACACTAAAAAAGGAGATGCAAGCCAAAGAAAACCAAGACCTAAAGGCAAAAAGATTGCCGCTATATGATTTATTGTAAAAGCAACAGCCGCAGTTGCCGCAATATCCTGAGGATCTGCGATTTTTTGAAAGTAAGTTTTAATCGCTAAAGCAAGTGCAAAAAAAAGATGATCAAGAAGATATAGTAAAGTAGCAATAAAAACTCCCCAACCGAAAAGATATATTCCACCGTAAGCAAAAAAAACTAAAGAAAGCCCGAAGTACTCTATTGCTAAAGCTTTACGTTCACCATACCGAGCTACAGCGCGCCCTAATAATGGGGCGAGAGCAATATTAAACATTAAATTTATAAGGTAAATCGTTGTCAATTGCTGGACATCCAAGCCAAATCTTTCCACCATCATGAATCCAGCAAAGACTACAAAAATCTGCCGTCTTGCTCCCGACATAAATTGCAGCAAATAATAGAGCCAATAACGTTTGCGTAAGACCATTTTCTTTGTTTGGGGTATTGGCGCCTCAAAGTTAGGGAATATCAGATACCCAAGCACGGCTAACGAAAAGCAAGAAAACCCAGCTATCATGTATGCGGAATTAAAAGATAGGTTTAACTTATCCCATCCCAAAACTAAAAAAGTATATGCAATTAAAGTGGCTGCTGATCCAATTGCCATAAGCTTTCCAAGCTTTCTGGGGGCTTCTTTTTTTGAAAACCATTGTAATTGCAGGGATTGATTTACAGTTTCAAAAAAATGAAATCCAATGGAACTTAAAAGGGTTATGGTTAATATGCCACTTAAGAACGGAAACCATGCTGTAACGGCTGTAGCAAGACCCAGTACGCAAAGCATCAAGAGCGCTAGGGTCTGCTCTCGGAAAAAAAGTAAGATACTTATTACTCCCACCGCAAGGAAGCCAGGTATTTCCCTGATCGTATGCAGAAGGCCGATATCAAGACCATCAAACCTAATGATTTCTACGACAAAATTGTTTAGAAGAGCAGACCAAACGGAAAATGCTAACGGTAAAGCAATAGCCATAAGTATTAACAGAGCTTCCGGACGTCTCCATTTTGATAATGTAGACACATTACTTATCGAAAATTCATCATTCATGGCCTGCCTATAAAGAGTGTTTCTTAGCAAGGCTAGGTTATAAATTATAAAAAACTTTGTGGGTCTACATCGATTGTTAATCGGATATCTTTTTTAAGCTTTACGTGGGATACCCAAGACTTTACCGCACTTTGCATTAATACATTTTTACTTCCCTTAAGTAAAAGTCTCACTCTGTATCTGCCTCGCACTCGCGCAATCGGAGCCGGCGCTGGTCCATAAAGGGTAATACCTGACGAATTGAGCACCTCTGAATTTTTTGATAATTGCAATCCGAGTTCAAATGCATCTTCAGATCTTTTTGCTGAAATCAATATGCCAACTAGTCGACCAAAAGGGGGCATATTTGCAAGTTTTCTACCATTAGCTTCTGCAGTCCAAAATTGCTCGTCATGCCCTCTCTTTATAGCCTCTATAACGGGGTGCAATGGTTGGTAGGTCTGTAGGTATGCGGTCCCTTTTTTGTCACGTCTTCCTGCCCTTCCAGAGACCTGGCGCAGAAGTTGGAAGGTGCGTTCGGCGGCCCGGAGATCTGATCCTTGTAGTCCCAAATCTGGATCAACGACACCAACAACAGTAAGATCAGGGAAATTATGCCCTTTCGCAATCAATTGCGTACCAATAATTATATCCGTATTGCCACAAGCAATATTTGCTAATTCATTCTTTAATGATCTGGCNGAGCCATATAAGTCTGATGACAAAACGGTAATTGAAGCTCCAGGAAANGTCTTTGCTGCCTCCTCCGCTAGTCTTTCAACACCAGGTCCGATAGGAGCAAAATTGCCCACCGCTTGGCAATTTGGACAATTCGTGGGAATAGGCTTTGTTTCACCACACTGNTGGCACATCAATCTTTTTTGAAACCGATGTTCGATCATTGCCGTGTCACAAAAATCGCATCCAATTCGCTCTCCACACGAACGGCACAATGTAACTGGAGCGTAGCCCCTGCGATTTAGAAATAACAAAGCTTGTTCATTGCTGTTTATAGCTTCATCAATTTTAACCTTTAGAATTGGTGAAATCCACTGATCTGATTTTAAAGTTTGGTCTCGCATATCAATAACCTTAATATCAGGCAAATCAGCAGAGCCATATCTCGCCATCAAATTAAGGCGTTTATATTTGCCGGAGGTAGCATTATTCCACGTCTCTAAACTTGGAGTCGCTGACGCTAAAATAACTNTCGCGCTGGCTAATGAAGCTCTAAGAACAGCCATGTCTCTGGCGTTGTATAAAACGCCATCTTGCTGTTTATAAGATGAGTCATGTTCTTCATCCACCACTATTAGTCCTAAAGCCTCAAATGGTAAGAAAAGTGCGGACCTAGCTCCCACCACAATTTGAGCTTGCCCGCAACCAACCATTTTCCAAACCCTTCGGCGCTCAGATTGGGAAATGCCTGAGTGCCATTCAGCAGAATATACCCCAAAACGATCTTTGAGCCTTTCCGTAAATTCTCCAGTAAGTGCGATTTCAGGCAACAGAACCAGAGCTTGTTGTCCGTTATCTATTACCTTAGCAATAGCCTCCAGATATACTGCTGTTTTGCCTGACCCCGTGACCCCACAAAGCAGTACCGAGGCATGTTTTTTTTGTTCTAAAATAGAGTTTAACTCAGAAACTACCCGCGCTTGATCCTCATTGAGCTGAGTAAGTGAGCACCTTGTGTCCACCTTTGGATAAGGCAAGTCTTTGGGCTCCATTTTAGAAATTAGGCTGCCAGATGGGATCATTGTATTAATGACAGAGGGTGAAGTTTTTGCTAGTTTGGCCAGTTCTGAGATAGAGAACCCAATATCATCAAACTCATCTAAAGTTTCCAAGACCCGTTTTCTAGCGATTGTCATTTTGAATGATCTTGGCACCTTTCCCGTATAGATAACTCTTTTCTCTACTCCTTTTGCTGCAAGATCACGCACGCGAGTAACTAATCGCAGAACCGCAAATAAGGGAGAAATAGTATAATCTGCTACTTTACGGATGAAATTTTGCAATTCAGGCTGAATAGGTTGATAATCCAAAACATCTTCAATGGTTTTAATTTTTTCGGGGTCGAATTTTTCAAAACTTGCTCCCCAAACCAGACCAATCACCTTACGTCTTCCCAGCGGAACAAGAACAAATGCTCCTTTATAGCAGCCTTTGCTAGGTGCTTTATACGTAAATAAGCGATCAATTGGCTGTGTCGTCAACACCTCGACCAACGATCCATCAACAAAAAATTCTTGTTCTTCTATCAAAGTTTTCCTTAAGGGGTTTTCCCAAGCTTAAAACTGAAGTAGATGATCTTCAATACTTCGCCAAGCGCAAGGGAGATAAAACAATGAAATTTTTTGTAGATACTGCAGAAATTGACCAAATTAAAGAACTCAACGACTTAGGTATGGTTGATGGTGTGACAACGAACCCATCCCTGATTAAAAAATCAGGAAGAGATATCATTGAAGTTACAAAGGAAATTTGCTCAATTGTTGAGGGCCCTGTAAGTGCTGAAGTTACTTCAACGGAAGCTGATACTATGATTGCGGAAGGTCGCAAACTAGTAACTATTGCAAAGAATATAGCTGTGAAAGTCCCGTTAACCTGGGATGGTTTAAAGGCATGTAAAACTCTTAGCTCTGAAGGGCACATGGTAAACGTGACTCTTTGTTTTTCGGCAAATCAAGCTTTATTGGCGGCAAAGGCTGGCGCCACATTCATTTCACCATTTATAGGAAGGTTGGATGACATTAATCTCGACGGCATGCAGTTGATTGAGGACATTCGTGAAATCTATGACAATTACGATTTTCAAACTCAAATTTTAGCTGCCTCTATTCGTACCGTGAACCACGCGTTAGAAAGTGCTCGTATAGGCGCCGATGTTATGACCGCTCCACCATCGGTTATAAAATCCATGATCAATCACCCGCTAACCGATAAAGGCTTAGCGGCATTTTTAGAGGATATAAAATTTACAAAACAAAAAATTCTGTAATTTGTTTAAATATCATGCCATGATCTTAGTAAAAACATACAGGCAAAGATATGGAAGATTCAATTCGTGCTCAACTTCTCGCTGATCCATCGATTATTCTTGATGACACGGAGTTAATGCAGAGCCTGTTAGCGGCGAGTGATGTCAAATTAGGTGCCAACGTTGTGGATCTTCGACATGTTGCAATGCACCGCTTGTCTCATAAACTAGGAAAGCTCGAGGGGACACACCAATCAGTCGTTGCCGCAGCTTATCAAAACCTTTTAGGAACAAAACAAATTCATCAAGCAGTCATTGAACTTTTGAGAAAGAGTAATTTAGACGAGTTTGTTCATAGTTTGAAATTCGATTTATTAAAGATTTTAAATGTGGATTGTATATGCATACTGCTTGAAAAAAGCAATGAAACTGCCGAATACTCCACGCCAAAATATTCTAATCCTAACATTCAGCAGGTCATGCCAGGATTTGTTCATGCTTACATGACGCAAGGAGGTGACACTGAGTCTACNAAAGTAAAGCTAAGGCAAGCAAATAGTTCAACTANTCAGCTATTTGAATCTGCCTCCACTCAGATAAGGTCGGAGGGATGCGTCCAATTAAGCTTTAATGAAAACCAAACTCTGGGAATGATTGTATTTGGATCAAGTAATGTAAATTTCTTCGAACCAGGACAAGGCACCGATTTNTTGAATTTTTTTGCCTGCGTATGTGANAAAGTNTTGGGNNGATGGATATNTTAATGCTANTGACCCCAGCCGTAAATGAAAGTATAAATAATTGGCTTGAAATAAAAGCCGCAACAAGCAATCTCGCCACTAATACTAGAGTTGCCTATCGTAANGATTTAATAGATTTTTTCAACTTTTTGGCGGAATACCAAAACGAAACTGCCGATCTATTAACTGTTGAAAAACTAAAAACTTCAGACATAAGAGCATGGCAAGCAAAGTTACGGAATTTAAATACTGGTCCGAGATCAAATGCNCGAAAATTATCAAGTTTAAAGTCATACATCAGGTGGTTAGCTAAGCATCGGCAATTTGACGCTACACCNATACTATCCCTAAAATCACCAAAATTTACAAAAAAATTGCCACGTCCTTTAGAACCAATCGAGGCTGGATCTGTTTTATCAGAGTGCGAGAGTATAGTCAGCGAGCCTTGGGTTGTTGCACGAGATACCGCGGTATTGATTTTGCTATACGGTTGCGGTCTTCGTATATCAGAAGCGCTGAGTATCATTGGCAAAGATATACCACTAAGGAATACGATACGAATTACCGGTAAGGGCGGCAAAGTGCGGATAGTCCCAGTTTTGGAAATTGCACAGAAAGCCGTAAATGAATATACTGATTTATGCCCATTTCAACTGGTAGGAGATGCCGAAATTTTCCGCGGTGTCAGAGGAAAGCCGCTTTCACCCAAAATAATTCAAAATAAAATGAAGTTAGTTCGACATCGTCTTGGCCTTCCTGCATCTGCAACTCCGCACGCACTTAGACACAGCTTCGCCACACATCTTTTGTCAAATGGCGGTGACTTAAGAACCATTCAAGAGCTACTTGGCCATGTTAGTCTGTCAACCACACAAATTTACACTGCGGTAGATACGGTTAGGTTAATGGAAGTTTATTCTAAAACTCATCCCCAGGCTTAGTAGTTGCGCCCAGTCTCAATATAATTGTATGAAATAACAATGCACCCAAGAATTACCGCGCTTTTTGTTCACTTGTTCACTGCTTCTGGAGCAGTGTTTGCAATGCTTTCGATGCTTGCCGCGGCAAATCACCAATGGAGTTTGATGTTTTTATGGCTCGTGGTTGCCTTTGCGGTGGATGGCATTGATGGCCCACTGGCAAGGAGATTTGATGTTAAAACTTATGCACCGCGGTTCGATGGAGTTTTGCTTGACCTTATTATTGATTATTTAACTTATGTATTCATCCCAGCATTTGCATTATTCCAATCTGGGCTTTTACCAGGTTGGACAGGGTGGGTAACAATAATCATAATAACATTTGCATCAGCAATGTACTTTTGTGACGGAAATATGAAGACTAAAGACAATAGCTTTCATGGTTTTCCTGGATGTTGGAACATGGTGACTCTTGTAATGTTTGCAATTCAGCCAAATTTTTGGATTATTTTGGCACTGGTTAGTACGCTAGCTTTAGCAATGTTTCTTCCTCTTAAGTTTGTACACCCTGTTCGAACAGAGCGTTGGCGGTTTGCCTCTTTACCTATAACACTTCTATGGATTGCATTTGCTGGTTGGTCTGCTTGGGTCGATTTTTCTGCAAACCCGATTATTTTATGGGGATTAACCCTTACATCATTATATTTGATTAGCGCAGGTTTACTGCAGCAACTAACCTCAAAAAATAACTCAATATAAAGCCTTATTGCTAATACGCTCTTGTATCTCTTTGAGTAAAGTTTATTATCTCCGGGCTATATGATAGGAAATTCAAATGTCTTGGACTGATGACAGAGTAGAAATTTTAAAAAAATTATGGGTAGAAGGTCAGTCGGCTAGTCAAATAGCCAAAGAGCTTGGCGGAGTAACTCGGAATGCGGTAATTGGGAAGGTTCATCGATTGGGATTGTCAAATCGTGCTACCAGCTCTTCATCACCTAAATCTGATGCGAAATCGAAAACCTCCGTCAAATCTATGTCCGATACAAAAAGAGTATCCAATAAGACTAGCGCATCAAAAGTGACCAGCGCAAATTCTCCATCNGAACCAAGATCTAATGTAACAAGCCTCCGAAGGCAGATTATCCCAGCCGGNCAACCACTTCCTCCTCAACCATCAGCAAATGAAATTAGCCCAGAAGCCTTAGCTCGAGTTAGTGAAATTGAGAAGAAAGCAAAGAAAATTTCTCTGCTTGAACTCACTGAACGAACTTGCAAGTGGCCCGTGGGTGACCCCGCAACCGAAGAGTTTTGGTTNTGTGGTCTCCCATCGCAGGCAGGCAAACCATACTGCGAGGCGCATGTTGGGGTTGCATTTCAACCAATGAGCCAGAGGCGTGACCGTCGCAGATAAATTACGATCGCACTCTTAGATTTGTACGCAGAACTTAAATACTGAGTTTGCAAGGTCATTTGCTTAAGAAATGGTGAAGATGAAAATACAGCGTCGCCCTGATCTCGCAAACCCAAAAATTCCAAGCGGTTCAAGTAATAACCAACCTACTGTGGGAATGGTTTCATTAGGGTGCCCAAAAGCTCTAGTAGATAGTGAACGCATCCTAACCAGACTTCGTGCAGAAGGTTATGCAATATCAAGCGATTATGCTGGTTCAGATGCAGTAATTGTAAATACCTGTGGGTTTCTAGATAGTGCTAAAGCCGAAAGTTTAGATGCAATTGGAGAGGCAATAGCAGAAAATGGCAAAGTAATTGTTACGGGTTGTTTAGGAGCCGAGCCCGATTACATTACAGGGCACCATCCTAAAGTATTAGCGGTAACGGGACCGCAACAATATGAAAAGGTGCTAGACAGCGTTCATCAAATTGCTCCACCCAAACCAAATCCCTTTCTGGATCTTCTCCCTCCCACTGGAATTAAATTAACGCCAAGGCATTATAGTTATCTTAAAATATCGGAGGGCTGTAATCACAAATGCAAATTTTGNATTATCCCCAAAATGCGCGGTCGTTTGTCAAGCAGACCTGCTCGTTATGTTATCAAGGAAGCTGAAAAGCTTGTTGAAAATGGCGTAAAGGAATTATTAATTATCTCACAAGATACATCTGCTTACGGACTAGATTTACAGCACTCCAGTCTTGATGGTCATAGATCACATATTTATGACCTAGCTAAAGATTTGGGGACTCTAGGAGCCTGGGTAAGGCTTCACTATGTATATCCTTACCCTCATGTTAGAGACCTAATCCCATTGATGGCAGAACAAAAAATNCTACCCTACCTCGATATACCNTTCCAACACGCTCACCCCGAAACATTAAAAAGAATGGCCCGTCCGGCTGCTGCGTCACGCACATTGAGCGAAATCGAACAATGGCGAAAAATATGNCCAGACATAACTTTAAGATCGACATTTATTGTAGGTTATCCTGGTGAAACAGAGGAAGAGTTTACGTTTTTGCTTGATTGGTTAGAAGAAGCTCAACTGGATCGCGTCGGTTGCTTTCAATATGAAAATGTAGATGGAGCAAGATCAAACCTGTTATCTAATCAAGTGCCAAGTGACGTAAAACAGAATAGATGGGAACGATTTATGTCAAAGGCTAATGAAATATCATCTGCAAAGTTGAGGCAAAAAGTGGGTACGACTGTCAAGGTTATAGTTGACCTAGTAGACGAAGACTCAGCAATATGTAGGACCCAAGCAGATGCACCAGAAATCGATGGTAATTTATTTATCGACAAAAACTTTTCCCATTTAAGACCTGGAGATTTGCTTACAGTAAAAGTTGATGAGGCAAGCGATTATGATTTATGGGGTGAAGAGATATCTTAAAAGATTATTATCTAAGTTTATAANTTTTTAAGGTTTCACCATCTCACAAATGGAAAATTGTCGCGCCACATTGCCTTCCTTACATTCCCTACTATTTATGNTTGATGAGCGACAATGATAGAAAAAANACAACAGTTCTTTTTAATGGGGATTGTGAAATTTGTAGCAAAGAAATTTGTGTGTATCAAACTTATGGCGCTAGAAAAGGCCTACCGATAGATTTTAAAGACATAAATGCTACTGATCTTAATTCATTAGGATTAACTAGAGATGAGACTTCTCGTCAGCTTCATGTGATAAAGAATTATGAATTATTCAAAGGCGTAAAGGCTTTCGTAGTGTTGTGGAATGAAATGCCAAGATATCGCATTCTAGCCAAAATTTTTAGTTTGCCTGCAGTATCACAAATTTCACAGTTTCTTTACTATCATGTAATCGCTCGGTACCTTTATTGGCGTGATATGAAAAGATTAGAAAATTAACAATTTATTTTAATATTACACCGGGGTTCATGATCCCATTGGGGTCAAATAAATCTTTTAGCTTTCTCATTAGATCTAATTTGACTGGACTACTATATTTAATTAAGTCTTTAACCTTTGACCTACCTATTCCATGCTCTGCACTGAAAGAACCTTCAAGGCCAGTTGTCAAATCATGCACCAAGCTTTCAATGACATCACGCTGCGAAGCATACTGATCTTTTGTTTTTCCAGATTCCGGAAAAACATTGAAATGCAAGTTCCCATCACCCAAGTGTCCGAAGCAATTTATACGAAACTGGCCAATTTTAGACAACTCAGACTGAGCTCTGTCTATGAATGTTGAAATGTTTGAAAGAGGTAACGAAATATCATGGCTGCCAATAGCACCAATTTTTCGATTTGCTTCAGGTATNTTTTCTCTCANTTCCCATAAAGCTTCACTTTCCTTTTGCGATTTTGCAAGAACGCCATCATAAGCTAGNTTCACACCGCAAATTTTTTCGTAAAGTTCAATCATAGAATTTTCTGCATTTCTAGTAGATCCAAAACCCAAATGGATAAGGATAGCCCAATCTGGTATTTTACTAAATGGGAGTTGTACGTAAGGCATTGTTTCTTGAATNAATGAGAAACCCTGCCCCGATAACAACTCAAACGCGCTTAACCCCTCTGCCACAAAATCTTGAGCAATGTTGAGAATATGCAAAGCATCTTTTGGGCTATTCACAAAAAGCAAGGCAGTAGCTTGTGATTTTGGCACAGGTGCCAATCTTAGAGAGGCCGCCGTGACAAAACCCAATGTTCCTTCAGATCCAATCAGTAGACTTTTAACATCATAACCAGAATTGTCTTTTCTTAGACGTCGAAGATCTGACCACATTTCTCCATTAGGAAAAGCAACTTCGATCCCCAAACATAGATCCCGAGCATTGCCATATCTTAAAACTCCGATACCACCTGCATTGGTAGCTAAATTACCGCCAATTTTGGCCGACCCCTTTGATGCTAAAGATAAGGGAAATAAACGGTTTATTTTTTTTGCCTGCTCATGAATATCTTCCAATGTACACCCTGCTTCACAAACAATAACATTTTCCTCTGGGAAAATATCTTTAATTGAGGTCAATCGTTCAGCCGATAATATTAGAGGTGCTTGAAGATTTTCACCAACCTGTCCACCAACCAACCCAGTGCCCCCACCATAAGGTATTACTGGGACATAAGAGTCTGAACAAATTTTCAAGATTTTTGATGCTTCCAAAACATTTCTTGGAGCTGCAACTGCACCAACATTCCCCATCCACCTGCCACGCGGCTCCTCAGCATATCTATGGCTAGAGGGCCGGAAAATTCCACGACCACAGGCGACTTCTATTTCAGCTAAGAGCTTTTTATCGACAGGCTTAAAAGTCAAAATTAATACACCAAACTAGACTAGTATGTTCTCACTCATATATTGATATCATACAACCCCAGTATCAGTCTTTCCTCGTCTGTCATAACGTATGGATGCATATAAAACATGCGTACGCCACCTCCCGTCGATTTGAATATAAGCCTGAGCTACTCCCTCATATTTAAATCCACATTTTTCCAATAGTTTTCTTGAGGGGGTATTTTCAGGCAGACATGCTGACTCAATTCGACTAATATCCATTGCACCAAAAGCATAGTTAACCAATCCAACTATTGCTTCTGACATAAAACCCTGGCGCACGTACGGGGAACCTATCCAATACCCCATAGTAGCTGTTTGATTTGGTCCTCTGCGTATATTATCGAGTGTTATTGCTCCCATTAACACCCCATCATTTCTACCTATAATGAATAGAGGAATGGCGGTACCGTTTTGCATTGACCTCTTCGCCCAATTAACTCGATTTACAAAAGGTCTTCTCAAGAGATGGTCGTTCGTCCAGGTTGGCTCCCAAGGCGTTAAAAAATCCTTAGACTCTAAGCGCAATCGGGACCAGCTTTTATGGTCTGAGAGCTGAGGTAAACGCAAGTCGAGTCTATCTGTCTGAAGCAACAAATGACGCTTTTTAAAAAGCATTCTTAAGCTACTCGCCTTTTTTCTAGCTCACTAAGATCTGGTGCTAAGCCTACTGGACCATAAAGTGCGATAGCACTTTTCGATGAAACCGCAATTTTTTCTGCGTAACTTCGCATATCTGTTAAACTTATTGCGTCAATTTTCTGAACAGTTTCTTCTAAGCTTGGTATGCGATCCCATATTGAAATCATGCGAGCAAGTCGCTCTGCACGAGAAGATGCACTTTCAAGTCCCATGAGCAAACCAGCTTTCATTTGAGCGCGTGCACGATCCAACTCAGACTGACTGAAACTATCTGCAGCTCTTTTAAGCTCATCAAAAGTTAGCTCACTTAATTCCTTTACTTTATCCTCACTAGTGCCTGCGTATATTAAAGTGCTACCCCCGTCACGATACGCTACAGATTGTGCAAAAATAGAATAACACAAGCCACGCTTTTCGCGGATTTCCTGGAAAAGCCGGGAAGACATTCCTCCTCCAAGAGCTACGCTATAGATTTGAGCTGCGTAAATTTCATCTTCGACATAGCTAGGCCCATCAAACGCCAACGCCATATGTGCCTGTTCTAATTTTTTCTCCCTTCTAAATTCACCACCCAGAAAATTAGTTGGATCATTAGGATATTTTTTTTGATTTGATTTTAGATTACCAAAATTTTCTTTAGCTAAAGATACAATTTCTTCATGATCTACACCCCCAGCAGCAGCCAAAATCAATCTATCAGGACTATAATTTTCCGATACGAAATCCGATAGCTCAGTCTTACTAAATCTTTGGACTTTTTCAGCAGGCCCTAAAATAGTTCGCCCCATTGGTTGATCAGGGTATGCTGTCTCCTGCAACCAGTCAAAAATAATATCATCAGGAGTATCTAATGATTGACCAATTTCCTGCAGTATAACATTTCGTTCAACCTCTATTTCCCTTTTGTCAAAAATCGAGTTCTTCAAAATATCTGCCAGGATATCAATTGCTAAAGGTATATTTTCGTTGAGCAATCTAACATAGTATGCAGTGACCTCCCTAGAAGTATATGCATTTATGTATCCGCCCACATCTTCAATCGCTTCAGCTATATCAAGAGCAGACCTATTAGAAGTTCCCTTGAATGCCATGTGCTCCAAAAAGTGGGCAATACCATTTTGCTCTGGACGCTCGTGCCGGCCTCCAGCGTCAACCCACACTCCAATTGAAGCTGACTGCAAACCTGGCATATGCTCTGTCACAACACGAAAGCCATTTTCTAACTTTTCCGTTTGAACTGTCAACGTTATATCCTGTCTATAATTAAATTTTTCAATTGAACTAAATCATTATCAACTTTCAAAGTCTGTTCCGATCTTTCAAAAAGATCACNCATCCTACCTGGAAGCTCAGGCGTTNCTTTAGAAGCTTTTTTGACTGCANCTGGAAATTTTGCAGGATGNGCTGTGGCCAGTGTGACCATNGGCACCTCATTATCNCGTAATTCTTTNGCGACTTTNACACCGATGGCGGTATGCGGACAAAGAAGTTGGCCTGAACTGGTCAACATACACTTAATCGTNTCAGANGTTTCGACTTCTGTAGCCATTCCNGAGGAATAATGTTTTGATAGAGCATCTAAAGCATCATCCGAAATGTCAAAGCCATTATTCTGTTTCAACTGCTCCATAAGTTTTGAAATTTTACTTGCGTCTTGTCTGTAAGCAAAAAACAAAGCGCGCTCAAAGTTTGAACTGATTTGTATGTCCATTGATGGACTAATTGAAGAGGCAACTTCCGTAGTATGGTATCCGTTACCGCTCAGGCATCTATGCAAGATGTCATTTTGATTGGTTGCAACGACCAGCCGATCAATAGATAAACCCATTTCCTTGGCAATATATCCAGCAAAAACATCACCAAAGTTGCCAGTTGGAACAGTAAAACTCACCTTTCGTGATGGCGCTCCGAGCGAAATCGCAGAAGAAAAGTAATAAACAACCTGTGCTAGGACGCGAGCCCAGTTAATAGAGTTAATGCCCGCTAGCTGCACTTCGCTTCTGAATTTATGGTCATTAAACATATCTTTAACACGAGATTGACAATCATCAAAAGTTCCATTTACGGCGATCGCGTGAACGTTATCCTCTTTCGCAGTTGTCATTTGCCTGCGCTGAACGTCAGAAATACGTCCATCGGGAAAAAGAATAAAGGTATTTACGGAGTCTAGCCCTTTAAAAGCCTCTATGGCAGCACTACCAGTATCACCACTAGTTGCGCCAATTATTGTAACTCGTTTCCCGCGGCGCTTTAACACAACCTGAAACAATTGCCCGATCAGCTGCATAGCAAAATCTTTAAATGCAAGCGTAGGGCCATGGAATAGCTCCAACAAAAAATGATTTGCCTCTAATTCAACCAGTGGAGCACATGCAATGTGGCTGAAATCTGCATAGGCTTTTTCTATTATGTCAGTTAATTCATCATCTTCAAATGCATTACCCAAGAAAGGTTTAATTATTCGGAACGCGATCTCTTGATAACGGCAACCCCGTAACGATAAAATCTCATCTTGGCTAATTTTTGGAATATACTCTGGAACATATAATCCACCGTCCAAAGCTAAACCTGTAAGCATAGCATCTTCAAAACTAAGTGCAGGAGCCAGACCACGGGTCGAAATATACTTCATTTTACAGCCTTTTTTGCCTTGTATTCCAAACAAACAGACAACTCATTAGAGCCCAAATTATGGCTAACGAAAACCACGTAATTGCATATTGTAAGTGATCATTTGGAATATGCTTAGTGTCAATAGGCATTGGAGTAATATTCCTACCTTTTATTGATGAGTCTTTAAGAATTATTAAGATAGGATCTGTTTGCAAAAAGGACGCAATACGCTCAACGTCGCGCGCAAACCAAATATTATTTTTCAGATCAGGTTCCGGAGTAAAATTGTCTACTTCATTGGGCCAGTGTAAATTTCCAACCAAAGAAATATCACTATTCAAACTTATATCATAGCTACTGTTTAGCCCAACAAAGCCTAGATCCACTAGGAGATTAAGTCCATTGGTCCTAAAAACGTTAATTATGCGATAACCAGCTCCATAATTCTTTCTACTGGCTAAAACTCTAACGCTTTTCCCCGTAAACTGTCCAAGCATTTCCACAGGTAAGTATTCATGTTCACGCTCAGATGGTTCCTTTGGCAACTTTACAGCTGTTGCCAAAATTTTTTGCTCTATCTTGCTCAAAACGTCCAACTTCCAGTAAAGCCTGTCCACTTGCCACTTTCCTAAATAAAGCAAACAAGCTGTTCCAGCAAAACCAATAAATACTATGAACCATAGACGCCTCATTTGAATTATGCTTTAAACTGCAAACGCACTAGCTACAAGTGGTGAGTGTATGTCTTTCTTCAACCCAGTCTCGATCAAAAGAGTAAATATTACCCACCCCACACATAAACTGCTGCAAAGAGAAATAGCCAAACGACATCGACGAAGTGCCAATACCAAGCAGCAGCTTCAAACCCAAGATGACTTTCAGGTGAAAAATGACCACGCAATGTTCTCATTAAACAAATAAACAAAAAAATGGTTCCTACAACCACATGAAATCCATGAAATCCAGTTGCCATGAAAAAATTAGCTCCATAGATATTTCCACTGAACCCAAATGCTGCGTGACTATACTCATAGGCTTGAAATACAGTAAAAATAGCACCCAACAAAATTGCAGTAATTAAGCCATTTTTAATATCTTTCCGGTTGTTTTCATGGACTAGAGCGTGATGCGCCCATGTTGCAGCAGCTCCAGAGCAAAGTAATATAAGTGTATTAATGAGCGGCAGATGCCATGGGTCAAAAGTTTCAATCCCAACAGGTGGCCAAACGCCATCTACAATTGGAGACTGATCAGACATTGGATACATTGCGTGCTTAAAAAAGCTCCAAAACCAAGCGGCAAAAAACATTACTTCAGACATGATAAAAAGAATAAAACCATAACGTAGTCCGATTAAGACTACTGGGGTATGATCTCCATCCTTATTCTCAGAAACAGTATCTGCCCACCATCCAAACATTACGTACAAGACACCAACTAGTCCGATTAATAGTAGCCAAGGACCATTTCCGTGAAAAAATAATACTGCTCCAAACAACATAACAAACGCTGCAACTGCTCCAATAAATGGCCATAAAGATGGGTTAAGGATATGATAATCGTGATTTTTTACATGTGCCATAACTGTCCCTCTTTGGCTTGGCTTTCAACTATTATATTTAAGTTCGTATCATTGAATCTCGCCTCATCCACCGGCAGATCAATTTCATAAAAAGTGTAAGATAGAGTAATTGTTTTGGCAAATTTGGCATCTCTATCATTTATCAAATCAGGGTCAACAAAGAATGTCACAGGCATTTGAACCCGCTCGCCTGGTTGTAATATCTGCTCTTGAAAACAAAAACAATCAATCTTATTGAAAAAAGAACCTGCGCCATAGGGAGTGACGTTGTAGCTTGCAGATCCTGCAATAGGCTTANTTGTTGGATTATACGCCTCATAAAACGCTAATGCTGTTTCACCAAGTCTGACCTTCACTTGTCGCTCCACCGGGCTAAACTCCCACGGCATGTCACGGTCCAAGGATGCATCAAATCTTATAGTAATTACCTGGTCTAAGATTATGTCGGATCCAACATCTGAAACGTTTGTATAACCCCCATAACCTGTAACTCGGCAAAAAAGATCGTACAAAGGAACAGAGGCCCACGCCATAGAGCCCATGAATAACACTACACCCATAGCAAAAAGAGCAGTCTTCCGATTTGCATTTTCATTCATTACTCGATGCTCCCGCAATCGCGCTGGACACGTTTCCATCTGTAACTTTTACAACTGTTAAACCAAAAATTAGAGCTACAAAGGTTACCAGGACAATGCCCAGGCCAACATTTTTACTGAGCCGACGTTTATGTAATTCATGCTCTACCTCGAAGTTCATACTAAACTCCAAGAAAAATTTGTACCTAGCCCTAGGTCAAACAGAATAGAACCAAACTGTAAAAACAAATAAATTAGTGAAAAACGAAAAAATCTGCGTTCCACCCTAAAATTATCCAACTCTGCTTCATTTTCTTCTCTCATCCAAATGTCGAATGACATCTTAACGAATATTGAATTGAGTACCACTGCGGTCGCAAGGTATATCCACCCCCCTAGAGAGGTAAATGAAGTACAAAATGCAAATGAAGCAAGGACAACTGTGTAGAAAAATATATGATTTCGAGCCGAACGCCTACCATGCGTAACCGTTAGCATTGGGACGCGGGCTTTTTCATAATCCCCACGCATAAAAAGCGCCAAAGCCCAAAAATGTGGTGGAGTCCATAGAAATATCAAAGAAAACATTAAAACGCTTTCTACTGATATCCCGGAAGTGGCAACGGCCCAACCAATCATNGGAGGAAACGCACCAGCCGCTCCCCCAATCACAATATTCTGTGGTGTCAATCTTTTCAACCAGGCTGTATAAATGACGACGTAAAAGAAAATCGTAAANAGTAAAAACNAAGCAGCAAACCAATTTGCAGCCAAGCCCAGCATGACAACAGANATACCGGTTAATACTATNCCGAAAACTTTGGCTTCATTGCTTGTAATTTTTCCAGCAGGAATTGGGCGGTTTTGAGTNCGGCGCATCANTCTNTCAATATCAGCATCGTACCACATATTTAACGCACCAGAGGCACCTCCACCCAGTGCAATAAAGACAATTGAAACGAATATTGTGAATGGATGAACATATACTGGAGCCGCGATGATACCCACTAGCGCAGTAAAAACAACCAATATCATAACCCTTGGTTTTAGAAGGGCAAAGAAATCGCTAAAATCTGCCTCAGCATCGAATTCGACCTTTGAAAGAGTTGTGTCACTCATAATAATTATTGAGTCCCAGTTAACTTAACTTAGATACTCAATCCCCATAATAGACTATAAAATCAATCGACCGAGGCCAATTCTAGATTAACATTGCTTTCTGTTAAACCAGCAAATTCTTCAATTGCCCCAGACAACCAAGCTTCATAATTCTCTTGGCTCACGACTTTNACAGTAATTGGCATGTAGGCATGNTCTTTTCCACAAAGTTCGGAACATTGTCCAAAATATACCCCCTCTTTTTCTGCCTTGAACCACAATTGCCCCAATCGCCCAGGGACTGCGTCTTGCTTCACGCCGAACGCCGGTATTGTCCANCTGTGGATCACGTCTGCACCCGTGACTTGCATAACGACAACCTTATCAACTGGNACCACCACTGCAGTATCTGTNGCTAGTAAAAACTCATCCNTCGAATAACCAGCTTCTATTAGTTCGGCNTCTACGTCTGAAGTNAGAACTTTATCATCTCCNATCATCATACTATCAAAGCCGAANCCATGATCNGTGTACTCATATCCCCAGTACCATTGGTTGCCTGTGACTTTAATATTTATATCGCCTTCGGGAATTACTTGCTGCTTGAACAACACTGGAAGAGAGAATGCTCCAATAAATACAAGAATAACTATCGGAACCACCGTCCAAGCTACTTCAACTGGCGTATTGTGAGTGAACGATGCTGGCTCAGGGTTNGCCTTGCGGTTAAACTTTATAATTACNTAACCCAAAAGGAATGTAACAAACAGGCTTATAGCTGTTATGATCACCAGTAACATNCCGTCAAGCCATTGTAAGTCTCGCGCCAATTCCGTAACAGCAGGCTGAAAACTGGTCCCTGACTGCTTTGGCACTCCTATCAGCTCTAGGTTGTCCTGAGCTGACGCAGTAGACCCNAGAAGTANTGCGGCTATGCTTTTCGTTATAAATCTTTGTCCCATGATATGACCTAANTTTTGGCGTGGCTAGCTGTTGTCTTCTCNGTGGTTAAAACCATATTCTAAGAGATAGTTAAAGAACAAAACTTGCGTCAAAGAGACGCTTNTAGCGATTTTGGGTAAATTTCATCGAAAACTTGGGAAAAAAAATGAAAAATAAAAAGTTTCAGCCATTTAAACAGTATTTAGACCAAGACAAAACTCAGAAATTATTATGTGATATATTAAAATCTGCTGATGATGGAGAACTGTTTTTTGAAGAGAAGCGTTCTGAGTCGCTTGTTCTAGACGATCAAACCTTAAAGTCTGCTAATTTGGATTCTTCAAAAGGGTTTGGGCTACGAGCCGTTGAAGGTGAGACTACCGCCTATGCTCACTCCACTGATATAAGTGAAAAAGCTTTATTACGGGCCGCGGAAACCATAAAATTATTACCTTCAGCCGGAAACGTACAGTCCACCTCACCCCCTTCGAAAACAATAACTAAACTATATAAGGGTATCGATCCAATTATCGAGTTACCATTTTCTTCAAAGGTTGATTTGCTGAAAGAAATTGATGATTACGCCAGAGGTTTGGATAAAAGAGTAGTACAAGTGTCGGCTTCGGTGGCTGCATCAGTTCAAAACATCTGGATTATGCGGACTGATTGCGATCTCAAGAGAGATACTAGGCCTCTAACGAGATTAAATGTATCTATAAGTGTCGAAGAGATGGGACGCCGTGAGACTGGAAGTGCAGGCGGCGGCGGTCGGTATGCGCTTTCGCTGATAACTGAACCCACTATTTGGCGTGGATTTGTAAAAGAAGCCTTGAGAATAGCAGTTCTAAATTTGCAGGCAGAGGCTGCCCCGGCAGGTGTCATGGATGTAGTGTTAGGTCCAGGATGGCCAGGTATTTTACTTCACGAAGCTGTTGGCCATGGACTAGAAGGCGACTTCAATAGGAAAAATACAAGTGCCTTCGCAAACTTAATGGGGAAACAAGTTGCAGCAAAAGGTGTAACTGTAGTCGATGATGGTACAATACCTGATAGAAGAGGTTCTATTTCTTTTGACGACGAAGGTACCCCGAGTGCTAAAAATACTCTTATCGATGATGGAATATTAGTTGGATATATGCAGGATAGACAAAATGCTCGTCTTATGGGAACCTCATCCACCGGGAATGGACGCAGACAAAGTTATGCTCATCCGCCCATGCCTCGCATGACAAACACATACATGCTTAATGGTGCAGATAAAGTGGAAAGTATGATAACTTCACTTAAAAATGGAATTTATGCCGTTGGCTTTGGTGGAGGACAGGTTGATATAACTAACGGAAAGTTTGTTTTCTCGTGCACTGAAGCCTACAAAGTAACTGATGGGAAAATTGGTGCACCAGTAAAGGGCGCTACGCTTATTGGTGATGGCGCTTCCGCTTTAAAAGAAATTCGCGCGATTGGCGATGATATGTCTTTGGACCCTGGAATGGGTACGTGTGGAAAGGCAGGTCAGTGGGTTCCCGTGGGCGTTGGTCAGCCATCGCTCTTAATTGGAGGCCTAACCGTCGGCGGATCACAGACATAAAAAGAGAGTATCAAATCTTTAGGATTAAATTCTTGCTAAAAGTTATCTTTACTGCGGTATGGTGCGAATATGTTTTAATTTTTTCAGTAATCAGTCATTAAATATTTTGACTGATTATTAATACAACGGATTGACAAAGGCTACTCAGTCGATTCATTAAAAGCCGCTATAACCTGTTCGTCGAGTCGGAAGGAAACTGTATGCCCGTAGTAGTGGTTGAATCTCCAGCTAAAGCAAAAACTATTAATAAATACTTAGGGTCAGCCTACAGCGTGTTTGCATCTTACGGGCATGTAAGAGATTTACCTCCCAAAGATGGATCAGTAGACCCAAACAACAATTTTGAAATGTTATGGGAGCTATCAACTGATAGCAAAAAACACATCAAGGCAATATCTGATGCGCTAAAAAAAGATAACACTCTTATATTGGCAACTGACCCGGATCGCGAAGGGGAAGCAATTAGTTGGCACTTAGAAGAAGCATTGCGAAAAAAGCGCGCAATTAATAGGGATACACAAATCCAACGCGTCGTATTTAACGCAATTACTAAATCAGCAGTTTCTGAAGCAATGAAAGCTCCAAGAGAGATAGACTCACCTCTGGTTGAAGCATATCTCGCAAGAAGAGCATTAGACTATTTGGTAGGTTTTAATTTGAGTCCAGTGCTATGGAGGAAACTACCTGGAGCGCGATCTGCTGGGCGAGTGCAATCAGTATGTTTAAGATTAATAGTTGAAAGAGAAATGGAGATCGAAGCGTTCAACGCTCAAGAGTACTGGAGTGTGCATACGTCACTAAGGTCACCAAGGGGACAAGTTTTTGACGCTCGACTTGTAAATTTAGCTGGAGATAAGCTAGATAAATTCGATTTACAAAATGAGCCACAAGCTGAGTTAGCCGTTGCAGCCGTCGAGAGCCGTGATCTTAGAGTAAAAAGTGTTGAAGCAACTGCTGCAAATAGAAATCCTTATGCTCCTTTCATGACTTCAACTCTTCAGCAGGAAGCAAGTCGTAAATTTGGAATGGGAGCCAGGCAGACAATGAGCCTAGCCCAACGTTTATACGAGGCTGGACATATCACCTACATGCGGACTGATGGAATCGACATGGCGCCGGAGGCTGTAATGGCCACTCGTGAGGAAATCAAAAAGCGTTATGGTGATAAATACGTACCTCAGAGCCCACGTATGTACAAAAATAAGGCTAAAAATGCACAAGAGGCTCACGAATGTATTCGCCCTACCGATATCTCAAACAACGCTTCAAGCGCAAAAATATTGGATACCGAACAAAAGAAACTTTACGACCTTATTTGGAAAAGAACGATTTCCTGCCAAATGGAAGCAGCAAGACTTGAACGCACAACAGTAGATATCACTAGTGAAGATCAACAAGTTATCTTTAGAGCTAACGGGCAGGTAATAATTTTTGATGGTTTCTTAAAAGTATATGAAGAAGGCCGCGACGATACTGAAAAAAAAGACGATGGCAATAGTTTGCCGAAACTGTTTGCTGAAGAGCAGTTAGAGAAATTGGAAGTAACAAAAGAGCAGCATTTTACGCAGGCGCCACCGCGTTATACAGAAGCAACGCTAGTAAAAAAGATGGAGGAGCTAGGAATAGGCAGACCCTCGACATACGCTTCCATAGTGACCACGATTCAGGAGCGTGAGTACGTTCGAAAAGAGAAAAACCGATTATCACCTGAAGATAAAGGCCGAATTGTTACTATCTTTTTATTAAACTTTTTTAAACAATATATAGAGTACGATTTCACAGCTGGCCTAGAAGAAAAATTGGATATTATTAGCGCTGGTAAGCTCAATTATACAAACGTTTTGAAAGATTTTTGGCAGGATTTCTCCCTAGCTATATCAGAAACCTCTGAACTTCGAATTACCCAAGTTTTAGATGTTTTGGATGAAGCCCTATCTCCGCAACTTTATCCAATTAAAGACGATGGTACAGATCCACGACTATGCCCAAAATGCAAAAGTGGCAAGCTACACCTTAAGTCGTCAAAAACGGGAGGATTTGTGGGTTGTGGCAACTATCCAGAGTGTAATTTTACCAGACCAATTTCGGGAGATAATGGCGATAATGCTGATCGTACTCTCGGTGAAGACCAGGGTGATCTTATTCAATTAAAGACCGGTCGTTTTGGTCCCTACATTCAGCGCGGTGAGGTTAGCGAAGAAACTCCTAAACCTCAAAGAGCCAGCTTACCAAAGGGTTGGGTGGCATCAGAAATTGATCTTCTGAAAGCACTTCAATTATTGGAGCTTCCTAGAGAAATTGGCAAGCACCCTGAGGATGGTGAGGTAGTAGAAGCGGGTATTGGTAGATACGGACCGTTTGTTAAGCATGGGCGGCTCTATGCCAACATTAAAGAAGTTGATGAGGTATTTACAATCGGAATGAATCGAGCAGTCGAAGTTCTAGCGCTTAAAGCAAGTAGTACTGGGCGTGGATCAGCGACAGCAAAGCCGATCAAAGAATTGGGTGAACATCCAGACGGAGGCGGTCCAGTGAATGTTATGGATGGGAAATATGGTCCATACGTGAAGTGGGGAAAAATAAATGCGACCCTTCCAAAAGACGTTGAGCCAACTACCGTGGATCTTGAAACTGCTATAATGTTAATTTCAGAAAAAAGTAAAAAAGGGACTACCAAAAAGAAAAAGCGCAAAAAATCATGAGTTATATACATTTTCATGAGTAGCTTTTTTTGAGAAGAAATCTTGGTTATGCTCTTTGTTTATCGTTTTTCCCAAAATCGTTTTAAACTGTCGTTCATCTTCGAACGTCTAACTAAATTCCCAAGACCAAAGTAGCTCAGCACCAGTGCATATACCTGATAAAATTTTAAAATGGATCAGCACCAAGAATTGGACTCTATATGAGCATCAAATTAAGATGTTCGCAAATTCTGAATGCTCAGCCCAGTTATTGATCGCTCCAACGGGGTCAGGAAAAACACTAGCAGGCTTTTTACCAACAATAGCTGATCTTTACTTAAATCCATCACCAACGCTGCATACGCTTTATATTTCGCCACTCAAGGCATTAGCTTCAGATATTAAAAGAAATTTAGAAGCACCAATTAGTGAATTAAAGCTTAGTATTACTGTAGAAGACAGAACCGGAGACACAAAACAATCTTTAAAAAAAAAGCAAAGGGTAATCCCTCCTAACATACTTCTCACCACACCAGAAAGTTTAGCTCTCTTGATGTCATATCCCGAAGCGCCACGGATATTTTCTACCCTAAAACGAATTGTTGTGGATGAAATACATGCGATTACAGAAAGTAAAAGAGGCGATCAGCTATTTCTAGCGCTCTCTAACATCCGTAAATACTGCCAAAACGTTAAAATAATTGGCTTATCAGCTACGGTGAATGATCCCTCATTAATTGCAGGCTGGCTTACCCCTGAATGTGATTGTGATATTATTTTTGCGGACTCGGGGCTAGATCCAGATGTTTCAATATTGGAGACTTCAGAGCCACCACCTTGGGCTGGTAGCGGAGGTTTGTACTCAATTCCTGAAGTTATAAATGAAATTGAGAAGCATAAAACAACTTTGATATTTCACAATACCCGTGCGCAGGCAGAGATATTCTTTCATAATCTATGGTTGGCAAATAGTGAAAATTTACCGATCGCTATTCATCATGGGAGCTTGGATAAGAACCAAAGAAAACAAGTCGAAGCTTCAATGGTTAGAGGGGATTTACAGGCGGTGGTTTGCACTGGCAGTTTAGATCTTGGTATTGATTGGGGATCAGTTGATTTGGTAATTCAAATAGGTGCACCTAGACAAGTAAAACGGTTAGTACAACGCATAGGTAGAGCAAACCATAGCCACAGTGGAGTGAGTAAGGCACTGATTGTTCCCGCAAATCGGCTAGAAGTACTCGAATGTTTTATGGCCCTTGAAGCAATTTATGAAAATAAACTAGACAGCGAGTTACAAACTTCAATCCCATTAGATGTAATTTGCCAACACCTATTGTTAGTTGCATGCGCAGGTCCATTCAAGCCAGTAGATATTTTTAATGAGATTAGAAGTATTACCAAATATAAGAATTTGACCCGCGTCGAGTTCGACAAATGTTTAGACTTTTGTATAACTGGAGGATACGCGCTAAAAAAATACGAGCAGTGGCACAGGTTAGTGGAGACCAGTGACGGCTATGTGAAACTTCGTGATCCACGTATAGCCAATCGGTTAAGAATGAATGCTGGAACAATCCAGGACAGCGATACATTAAAAGTTAAGTATAAATCAAAGCATGGCAAATCTAAAGGCTCAAGTATCGGAGAAGTAGAGGAAGCGTTCGCTATTTCTCTTACACCAGGCGACACCTTTTTGATTGGAGGTAAGATCGTAAAATTTGAGTCACTGAGAGAAATGATTGTGGAAGTTTCGCGAAAGCCCGCGAAGAAACCCAAAATTGCTGTGTTTAGTGGAACCAAATTTGCAACATCTACATTATTATGCGATCGAATTCTGAAAACTTTGGAAGAAAAAAGTTGGGAAAATTTACCTGACTATCTGTGCAGATGGCTGAAGCAACAGGCATCTTACTCAAAGCTACCACAATCCAATAGCCTGCTCATTGAAACTTTTCCAAGAAATAATCTTCATTATATTTGTGTATATGGATTTGCAGGTAGAAATGCTCAGCAAACTCTTGGTCTGTTATTGACAAAGCGCATGGAAGAAATGGGGTTGAATCCTTTAGGTTTCGTAGCGAATGATTACACTACCTTAGTCTGGGGTTTAACGAAGGTGGTGGACCCAACAAAATTAGTTGGGGGTGAAAATATTTTGAGGGGTTTAGATCTTTGGTTATCTAATAATGCAGTTATGAAGCGAACATTTAGGTCTGTTGCGACAATAGCTGGGTTAATAGAACGTAATTTACCGGGAGTTAAAAAATCTGGCCGTCAAGCTACTTTTTCATCAGATATATTATATGATACTCTTTTACGGTATGATCCAAACCATCTTCTCCTCCAAGCAACTAAAAAAGAGGCAATGCAGGGGTTGGTTGATTTTGCCCGAATAGAAAATATGCTTGAAAAAACTAAAAATCATATAACTCATGTAGATTTAAAGAGAGTATCCCCTTTTTCCGCTCCACTTCTGCTAGAAGCCGGTCGAATACCAATTCATGGAAGTGCAATTGAGCTGATGCTAGACACAGAAATTAATTCGCTTATAGCCGATGCTGGATTAGAATATTAATAATTTAATTTGGGTTAAGCTTTATAAAATGAACTCTTATGATTTTTATTTAATGGGTGAGAAGCTATCAGCACTTGGATCTGGTGGCCTTTTCTGGAGTGATAAAAAAATACTATGCGTGTCTGATTTACATTTGGGCAAAGCGCACAGACTTAATCGTGACGGTGCTGGCGCTTTACCACCGTACGAAAATATTGATACTCTAAAAAGACTACAGGCAGATATTCGCGCTACAAATCCTAGTTGCGTAATTTGTCTCGGTGATAGCTTTGATGACCCCCTAGCTGAGAGAAGCCTTGATAGTGTAGAGATCGATTTACTGAAAACCTTGCAGAAAGATCGAGATTGGATATGGATATCTGGGAACCATGATCCATATCCCTCGTATAGCTATAGAAAATATCTTAATTCCTTTTCTAAATCATCTATTACTTTTCGTCACATAGCGCTGGGAAGCGAAAATGGCGAAATTTCAGGCCACTATCACCCAAAAATCTCAATTAACTTGTCTAAAGCCACTGTATCAAGAGCATGTTTTATAGCGGACCAAAATAGAGTCATAATGCCTGCGTATGGAACCTATACCGGCGGTATGAGCGTGNTATCTGACGNAATAAAAGCACTTGTTGAACCAGATGCAGCAGTAATGCTCACCGGAAATAAAATCAGGGTAATTCCTTATTCATTGTGTTTTTAAATACAAAAAACACAATGNAATTTGTATTTATGCGGTTTAAATATCAGTCNACACTTCGTTAATTAATTCGTTTGAGCGTGTCTCAATAGTTTCCTCAAGAGTAGATAAAAAAGTATCCCGATCCAGCCCGGGCATAATTAGAGGTAAAAATTCTATTGTAGCTTTGCCAGGTTTTTTGTAAATTCCTAACCGCCCCCAAAAGAGACCTACATTACAGGCAATTGGCATGCATGGNTGTCCTAACTGTTCATAGAGAGCAGCTGCTCCGACTTTATACGCAACTTTGTCTCCNGGCGCTACACGTGTTCCTTGCGGATAAATTATCAATTGACCAGAGGGCGTATCACCAGGTTTTACCGCTTCTAACATAGTTTTAATCGCTTCACTGCGCCTGCCACGCTTNACCGGGATGCAACCAATGCGGCGAGCGTAGAAACCGATTATCGGCATGTACGTTAATGACGACTTCATAATGAATTTTGGCTGCGGTGTTTTTGATACAATCATTATCGCATCTAAAAAACTCTGGTGTTTTGCAGCAATAAGTATTTCGCCCGAGGGCGGCTCCCCTCTGATCTCAGTTTTTAAACCGATTACCCAAGAAGCTGACCAGGTTACATAATTACAAAAAAAACGTACCACCATGAGGGCATACTCAGTTCTTATTAACGAAATTGGAGCACCAAAAAAGGCAATCACTATCATTGCAAGATACATCTGAACAGCAAAAATAAGAGAACGAATCCACTGTATTGCATATTGCATCATAACAGCCTTTTAAGAGAAGTTTTGACCGCATGTCTTGTCGCAAAAATAGATATAAGTACAAATAGCAATGGCACACTCGCAATCCATATCTTATCTATCAGTTCAAGACTAAGTTCATTTATTATTCCTAAATTTTCACCCAAGTCAGGCATCATTATCAAGACAAGACTAGCAAAGGTTGTTCCTAAAAATGATCCTAAAAAAACTCTGCGGGTAAATTTGCGAACAAAAGCTGTAACAATGAATGTATCAAATGTACCAACAAGTCTAAGAACTCTAAGCACTTTGATATTTGCCGATAGTGCTGCATTTGCAGCCATGCTGACCATTGCTAAAGAAGCCAACAGAACCAACACTACGGTAAACATCCCAAGTTGACTAACTAACACTGCAAAGACTTCAATCGGGCGCCTCCATTGCATGTGGTTGTCGAGAATAGCTGAAGGTAATTCTGCACTAAGCCGCAGTCTTAGACCTTCATAATCAATCCCATCCTCGGTTTCCTGTATTTCGATCAAGGCTGGCATAGCAATAAATTCCAAAGGAAAATCAGCTCCAAGCCAAGGTTCTAACAGTTTTTTCTTATCTTGGAGACCAACCAAATGTGCCGAGTCAACACCCTTAGTTTGATCCAAAATGGCCAGAGCTACGCTAGTTTGCTTTTTTAAAAGATCAGTTGGTGCCGAAATGCGTATAGAGGAGGAGTTTTTTAGGGAATCCCCCCACTCACTCGCTAAATCGGCACAGATCAGAGAAAATGCTAATCCTAAGACTGCTAAGAAACTCATTGCCCCTGCAGTAAAGGTTGTAAGCCATTTAGTAAAACCTGTATTTGGAACAACCTGCATGTCCTGAGGACTATCTAGAAGAATCTTCCAAAAGTTTAAAAAAAAGCTCACTAAAGATCGGCTCCTGCTTGGCTTAATTTCAAATTAGAAATTCTTAAAGTACGTGCTTTTACCTTTGATTTAGCCAGTCGAACTAAAGAAAGATCATGGGTAGAAATAAAAATAGTTTTGCCCATTTTATTTAACTCTAGTAATAGCGTCAAAAGTCTCTGAGACATTTCCCAGTCAACATTGCCTGTTGGCTCGTCTGCCAATATAATTTCTGGTGACATTATAACTGCTCTGGCGAGCGCTGCTCTTTGCCGTTCTCCACCAGATAGTTCCTCAGGCTTGAATTTAGACTTTGAATGTAGACCAACCCATTTCATTAATTCAAAAATGTTGGCACGCTCCTTTATGGAGTCCAATCCTGCTACTGACAAAGGTAAAGCAATATTTTCTTCTATGCTCAAATGATCTAAAAACTCACAATTCTGATGAACTATCCCTAATCGCTGCCTCATTTTCGAAAGGTCATAACTAGTCATAGTTTGAGTATCTTTACCAAATACATTTATACTGCCAATTTCAGGAATAAGGGCACCTGCACAGAGATTGATAAACGTGGTTTTTCCAGAGCCAGAGGGACCAGTTAAGAAGTAGAAAGAGCCCGGCGCCACATTCAATGACACGTCAGAAAAAACTGAATTACCACCGTAAGAATAGCTAACTTTCGATATTTCTAGCAAAACTGCTCCAAAAGGTTAAAGTTCCCCGATTATTATCACACCATATCTAACACTTTTCCCTATGCTATGGAAAACAATATATGCAATAAGTAATTTATTCTTTTTCATAAAACCGAGCAATAAAGCTTATGTTAATCAAGTGCCCTAACTGCAACGCCCAATATGAAGTTCCCAATGATATAATACCTGCCGCAGGTAGGGATGTTCAATGCTCAAGCTGCTCCAAGACTTGGTTTGTAACCAGTTTATCAGGCAAAAAATCTACCAAGGATAAAGTGTCTAAATACGAAAGCTTAGAAAAAGGCAATTTATCCAAATTTGAAACAACTGAAAGTTTTCTTACAGATAAATCTAATAAAGAAGTTGATCGAGATGTTCTAGAAATCTTACGAGAAGAGGCAGATCGTGAAATACAAGCAAGGTTGAGAGAAGGTGATGGCGAAGATACAACAAAAAAACTATCAAACAAAAAGGCAATCAACAAAAAAGCATTACCAGACAATATAGAAATAGGAACTACTCTCGACGAAGCACCAGATACTAGCGCCACCATTAAAGGCCCAAGTAAATCTAAAATTACTTCTGGAAAAATTGGCTTTATCATAGGTTTAGTAATAATTGTTTTGTGCTGGGCTATTTACACTTACGATGCCTCAATCACTCAATCAGTACCCCAGACTGCAATATATATAGATATTTTCAAAAGCTATGTGGACTACATGCAAATAGTGAGAGACGATTTTATTAAGTATTTGATACAGGCAATAATTGATTAAAAGTGATCCGTAAGAGCTTGTTCAAGCTAACCAGTCTGGTATCTTGTCTCTTGCTATAATTTCTTCTAAAGACGGCCGATCTCTTATAACTACATAATCGCCATTATTTGTTAAAACCTCTGGTACCAATGGCCTAGTGTTGTACTCACTTGCCATTGCAGCTCCATATGCCCCGGCTGAACGAAAAGCTAACAGATCTCCTGGCTTACATTTATTCATTTNGCGCGACTTAGCAAAAGTGTCCCCNGTTTCACAAACTGGACCGACTATATCATAAACTGCGTCCTTATGCTTGAGCCGAGATTTAACGATAGGGACTATGTCATGGTATGCCTCATAAAGAGCTGGCCGTAATAGATCATTCATTGCTGCATCCAAAATTAAAAACTCTCTATCATGACCTTTTTTAACGTAGATAACCTCTGAAACAAGCAGACCAGCATTGCCAACCAAAAGTCTTCCAGGCTCTATTTCTATTTCACAATTGAGATGGCCTAGAACCCTTTTTATCATTTGACCATATTCTTTTGGTGTTGGAGGAGTACCATCNTTTGATCCGTAAGGAATACCCAAACCTCCCCCCAAATCGAGGCGCATGATTTCATGCCCATCAGATCTCAGAATATTAGTAAGATCCGCNATTTTCTTATAGGCTTCTTCAAATGGTAAAAGTTGAGTAAGCTGACTGCCAATGTGAAGATCTATTCCCACAACTTTTATCCCAGGAAGTGAGGCAGCTAATGCATACACTTCCCTGGCTCTTGATATTGGTATCCCAAATTTGTTCTCCGCCTTACCAGTCGCAATTTTTTCATGAGTCTTCGCATCAACGTCAGGGTTTACGCGCAAAGTGATAGGAGCCAATCGATCCATACTATTGGCCAACGTCGATAATACGAATAGCTCCTCCTCAGACTCAACATTGAATTGTCTAACGCCCTCGCTTAGTGCCATTTTCATTTCTGAACTAGTTTTCCCAACTCCCGAAAAAACAATACGATTACCTTCAACACCAGCGTCTCGAGCTCGTTTATATTCACCACCAGACACAACATCCATTCCGGCTCCGAATTTCGCTAAAGTTCTTAAAATAGCCTGGTTTGATGACGCTTTAACTGCATAGCATATTAGGTGATCAACACCGTTCAGCGCACTTTCAAAAAGATCAAAATGCCTGCGCAATGTTGCAGTAGAGTAAACATAAAATGGAGTTCCAAGGTGTTTGGCAATCTCTTTAATTGAGACATCTTCAGCATGAAGAAAGTCATCCTTATATGAAAAATGATCCATTTTAAAAGCCTAATTAGGAGTGCGGGAAATACTTGCATGAATATATTGAACACTATTTTGGAAAATGTAAATGAGGTCTTTAAACATAATAAATGCTCGTTAATTTTCATGAGACTATATTTCAAAAATTCCTAGGGTTTCGGTGTTGGGGCTCCATCGATACCACACGCTGTCAAAGCACACAAAAATATTACAATAAATATAAGTCTCATGATTTTAGGATCTCTCTCCATCGATTAATTTGTTTTCTTACTTGAGACGGAGCCGTCCCTCCATATGAAGAGCGAGATGAAACTGAGTTCTGCACAGAAAGTACAGAGAAGATATCATCATTTATTCGGTCATCCACCTTCTTCATTGCATCCAAACCAAGATCACTTAAATCGCATTTTCTATCCTCAGCTATCAACACTATCTGGCCAGTAATATGATGGGCCTCTCGAAATGGTAAATTTAACTTTTGAACCAACCAGTCTGCTAAATCTGTCGCGGTCGAAAATCCAAAGTGTGCTGCAGCCTCCATATTTTCCNTGTTCGCTCTAAGATCATTAATCATCCCAGTCATCGCTGCAGTTGCNATCACTAAATTGTCCGCGGCATCAAAAACCTGTTGTTTATCCTCTTGCATATCTTTGGAGTAGGCTAAGGGCAGTCCTTTCATAACCATCATTAGGGCTACATTTGCACCAAAAATTCTACCGACTTTAGCTCTAATTAATTCAGCAGCGTCAGGATTTTTCTTTTGAGGCATTATAGATGATCCAGTCGAAAATCGATCCGAAAGTGAAATCAATTTAAATTGTGCGGAAGACCAAATTACCAGCTCCTCGGCTAATCGACTTAAATGCATCGCACAAATTGAGGAAACTGATAAAAATTCTAANGCAAAATCTCTATCACTCACAGCATCCAATGAATTTGCTGAAGGAGCTTTGAAATTCAAGGCTGATGATGTTGTTTCTCGGTTTATGGGAAATGACGTCCCAGCAAGTGCCGCTGAACCCAACGGACATTCGTTCATCCGATCTCTTGCATCAGTAAACCTGGAGAGATCTCTGCCAAACATCTCCACATAAGCCATCATATGATGGCCCCAAGTCACTGGTTGTGCAATTTGCAAATGGGTAAAGCCAGGCATAACCCAATCAATTCCCAATTCCGCTTGGTTCAAGAGGGCTTCGATTAAAGANTTAAGTAGCTGTTGCTGCAGATCGATTTGATCACGTACCCATAACCGAAAGTCGGTTGCAACTTGGTCATTTCGCGACCGTGCTGTGTGAAGCCTTCCCGCTGGTGCTCCTATTATGTCATTTAGGCGCGCCTCTACATTCATATGTATATCCTCNAGGGCTCGGTCAAAAACAAATTTGTTGTTTTTGATTTGTGACTCAATTTGCTCCAACCCAGTGATTATGGATTTATAATCGGCTTTACTAATTATGTTTTGCTGTGACAGCATTTTTGCATGAACCTTGGAAGCTAAAATGTCTTGCTCTGCTAATCGCTTGTCAAAATCGATTGAGGCATTAATTTCNTCCATAAGGTCATCTTGTGCAGCGGCAAACCTTCCGCCCCACATTAAGTTAGATTTTTCTTGCGTCATTAATTTACCTTTCGGAGGAATATATGAAGAAAATTCACTACGCCGTTCTTTATACTTCATTTTTATTGTTCGCAAATGCACTTTCTGCAAATGAAACAAAATTTGCCAAGCTAAATAATCAAAAATTTGGCGATATGAAAAAAATGACAATAGCCAATAACACTACTAGTGCACCAAAAACTATTTTTTTTGATACCGGTGGAAAGGAATTAACACTAAATGATTTTAAAGGTCGTTTAACACTGGTGAACTTTTGGGCAACTTGGTGTGCTCCNTGTCGTAAGGAGATGCCCAGCCTCGAAGTGCTTTCTAACCAAATTGGTGGTGATACTTTCCAAGTTGTCACCATTGCAACTATGCGNAGCAGCGAGGNAGCAGTCAAAAAATTCTTTAATGATAATAATATTATTGATCTCCCAAAATTTCGAGATCCAAAAGGGTACCTTGCTCGGGCTTCAGGCGTTGCCGCTCTGCCGNTGACAATATTATTAGACAGAAACGGGAATGAGATAAGCCGTTTAATTGGCGATGCAGATTGGGCTCAAGATGAGACAATTGAATTTATCAAAAAGGCGATAGAAATTGATAGATTGAATTGAAGTAAATTACTGTATTGTTTTTGTAAGCGCTATTTTTTGAAGNTATTCAAGAACTCCGAACAGGTCACGAAACTCTGTAGATGTTTTGTCTATTTTACTTGGTTGATCAAAGCCTACTANTTTACCTTTTTCCAGCATTAAAACTTTGTCAACGTAATCAAACAAAGCTGGTCTATGNGACACAAATATTACNGTTTCATTTTCNAGGGTTTTCAACAAGGCAGTCAAAATTTCACGCTCGTTTTCTAAGTCTAAAGCACTGGTTGCTTCATCAAATATATATATGGATGCTTTTTTAAGTAGACCGCGTGCAATTGCAACCCGTTGTTTTTGGCCACCAGATAAATTTGAACCATTAGCTCCCACTATTGTCTGCAGCCCTAAAGGAAAGTCAGCTACAAAACTGTCAACTTGTGCATTCTTTACTGCAATATTGATTTCTGCTTTGGAAGCGTTGGAAAAGCCATCTTTTATATTCTCTTCNATCGTATCATCAAATAGAAAAACGTCCTGACTGATAAAGGCAATGTGACTTTTAAGATCNATGGGTAAGATCGAGGAAATATCTATTGATCCAATTTCAATTTTTCCCTTATCCGGTCTATAAAAGCCAAGAATNANGTCTATTAAAGTTGATTTACCAGCTCCTGACTTTCCGACAATCGCAACTTTTTCTCCGGGACTTAAATTAAAACTCACCTTATTAATTGAAACGTCATCATTTTCGTAACCGAACGATACATCTGAAAAAGTTACACTTCCTCCAATCGTTTTTAATGACTTATTACCCATTCCTAAAAGCTGNGGTCTCGTATCTATTAAAAGGAACATAAAAAAAGATTGAGTTAGAGATTTCTGCAATTCAACCCACAGTTTAGAAATTTTTGCGGCCGGCTGATAAGCTAAAAGAAAAGCAGTTATGAAAGCTGTAAACTCACCCGGCGTTTTACCATAATTAATTGTCTGCCAAGCCGCATAAATTACGAATACGCCAAGTACCAAACCACCCAGAAACTCCATTATTGGATGGGTAGCAGCAGTCACCTTACTGATCCCAAAGATCCTATCTTCTANAGCATCCACTGACGAATTAAACTTTTCGATTGATTTATTTTCTAAATTATAACTTTTTACAGTTCTGACACCAGCGAGAGCCTCTGAACCTGCAGCAAAGTATTGACCAGATAGATCAGCCTCCTCTTTAGCCACCTTTCTGATTTTACGAGAGAGGAAAGAAACCAAACCAAAAATCACAGGAATTATCAATATCGAGTAAAAGGTCATAAGAGCATCTTGAAGAAACATAACAACAAAAAGTGCTATAAGAGTNAGCACCTCGGTTAAAAATCTTGAGCAAATTACCGTGACAGCTTGACCTGCCGCCATACCATACAATCTGATCTGCGCCATGTGATCAGAAGCATGTTTTCCATTAAAAAAACTAATTTCTCTTCTCAAAGTGTTTTCAAAAGTTTCTTTTTGATAAGAGCTGGAAATTGATCGGTTAAGAACATTCTGAAGGACCGCATTACCATAATGAAATAGGCTTTTAGAAAATGAAACAAAAATAACGATTATTGCTACTTCAATCGCCGCGCTAGCATCTTTAGCTACAAAAACATCATTAACAATCAATTTGGTAGTATAGGCAAGCGCGGCGGTAAAGACAGATACCCCCACCATACACAGAACAGATGCAGTAATAATCTTTTTTCTTTTCGGGATGGTTTCTCTAACTAATCGCTTAGCTGTCTGAAAGGCGTCATCGCCAGTTGGTGTATGACCCAATTCCATGATATTACCTTTAAACCGTTAAACTAATCGCCTAAAGCCATCTCTTAAATTCAAGTTAACCAAAAGTCATTCTAAATCGACTTGCTGATCTGTCCTACCCATATTTAAAATACTTAATGAAAAATAAATATTGCCGACACACCTTTTTCAAAATCCACAGCTGGTTATTATCAAAAATACAAACTTGATATTTGAATCGTAGATCAAATTGACATTACTCATATTACGATCTTTTATTAGTTGACGACAGTATTGCATATCGTTATGAAATTTTACGGTTAACTTACTCACTGAAAATTTCTTACCAGACACAATTCAGTTTACCACGTTGTAATTGATTTGGTCGACGGGGCTACCTGACTTTGACTGTTTCAATCGATATCAGTACTTACAAAAAAGCACTAAGTCAGTTCGCAACAGGGGTTACTGTTGTGACTTGTGGGTCTGAGGAAGGACCGATAGGAATTACTGCCAACAGCTTCACAAGTGTTTCATTGGAACCGCCATTAGTTCTGTGGTCCGCTTCAAAAAATTCAAAACGCCACGATTACTTCGCTAACGCAGATCATTTTGCAGTTCATATCCTGAAAAAACAGCAAATGAATTTATGCTTTAAATTTGCAAAACCAAACGAAGGATTTGAAGAGGAGGAGTGGAAATATAACTCGCATGGAGTTCCAATTTTAAACAATTGCTTAGCATTATTTGAGTGTTCATTTCACGCCAATTACGATGGCGGTGATCACACCATATTTTTAGGGCATGTAAATAATTTCAATGTTAGTACTGGCGATCCACTGGTCTACCTCAAGGGGCAATACCTAGACTGAAACTTGGCATATAAGATTAGAAGCAGCGTAAAGAGTGAAATATCATTTTATCTGCTATAAAAGCATTTGTTTATAATAGGTATCATGGTCCGAAAATGACACTTGCAGTACTAAAACTCAAATGTTAGCGTTCACATCAGCAATTATTTGCTAATTCTTAGCCAAATTGTTTGTTAAATTTACAGACAAAGACAAAATTATTATTCTTGGGAGGGAATTTATGGTTATAAATACAAAATTAACAGTTACGGCAGCAATAGTCGCTGCTACTTGTACATTCGGAAGCATTTCTCATGCTGATGGTCATGCAGATGTTTGTGCAACGCCTACAAAACTGGGCGATATGGGAAGTTTTCCTGGTGAAGTCATAACAGTTCAAGGCTCGCTACTAGGAACAGACCAGGAGATGTTTCTGAATACCGTTAGCTGTTTTGAAAAGGCAACTGGGGCAAAAATTCAATATTCAGGATCACGAGACTTTGCAGCCTTAGTTGTTGCCGACATGCGATCAAACAATCCACCAAACATAGCAATATTTCCTCAGCCAGGTCTTGCTGCAGATATGGCAGCTGAAGGTCACCTAATTCCAATTGGTGATGATGCTGCAGCATGGATGAATAACAACTATGGAGCTGGCTCTTCATGGGTTGACCTAGGCACCTATGCAGATGCGAACGGGAATGATCATTTCTATGGGTTTGCTTATAAAATGGATCTAAAATCCTTAGTTTGGTATTCTCCAGAGCAATTTGAAGATAATGGTTATGAAATACCAACAACCATGGAAGGGCTAATCGAGCTCTCAGACCAGATGGTTGCAGACGGCAATACGCCGTGGTGTATTGGTGTAGAGTCGGGTAATGCCACCGGATGGACTGCAACTGACTGGATGGAAGACATAATGTTGCGCACAACATCTGCAGAAAACTATGATCGTTGGGTTTCAAATGATCTTGCCTTTAACAGTCCTGAAGTAATTAATGCAATGGAGCTCTATGGTAAATTCTCTAGAAACGATGATTACGTTGCCGGTGGGGCAGCATCAGTTGCCACTACATCGTTTGGAGATGCACCAAAAGGTTTGTTTACATCTCCACCGAGCTGTATGATGCATCGTCAAGCATCCTTCATTACCGGATTTTTCCCAGACAAAGGTGAAGAGGTTGCACGTGGTGAAGCTGACGCTTTTTACTTCCCGCCATTTGCATCAGGGAATTTGGGTAACCCAGTACTCGGCGCGGGAACTCTTTATACGATGGCTAAAGATTCCCCTGCAACTAGAGGGTTTTTTAAGTACCTACAAGAAGCGTCTGCGCATGAAGCTTGGATGCAGCAAGGAGTATTCCTGACTGCCCACAAAGGTGCGGACTTATCAGCATACGCAACACCGCTTCTACGAAAGCAGGGTGAAATCTTAGCAAATGCTACTACTTTCCGCTTTGATGCTTCCGATTTAATGCCTGGTGCAATAGGTGCTGGCGCTTTCTGGAGCGAAATGACAGCTTTTGCAAATGGTCAAGATGCTAATAAAACGGCTGACAATATCCAATCAGCTTGGGACGCTATAAAATAATAATAGCAACGATATGATCTATAAGGGCACGGGGTAAACCTGTGCTCTTATTCTATTGATCTTAGGTAAACTACATATATGCGCTCAATCCAGTCGATAATTTTTAGCAATAGCTTGGCTATTGTATTAACCATTGTCTGTTTGTTACCCATAACTGCTGTTTTTATTTTTTCACTATCTGCTCCTATAGACGACGCTTTTGCGAGTTTTGGTCTATGGCTCCATAGTAAATACGGGTGGTCTGTTTCAACTTTTGTAACAGAGCTCAGATTTGCAAAGGTTGGATTTGCTTTACGCTCTGTGGTCATCGCACTATTCATTTCGTTTCTATACTATTGGATATCCAATTGGCTGAATTTTGGGTTAGCTAAAATTAGATCGAATAAATCAATAGCTAGAAGATCGATAGTCATTGAAGCCATACAACCATGGATATTTGTTGGACCGGCTCTGGTACTACTTCTACTTTTTTTACTAATACCTGCACTAACAACATTGAAAATTTCTTTTACGGAACCTGGTGGTACAGCTTCATTGAGTAACTATTCCTTTCTTTGGGATCCCGACGCTTTGGGTTACCTTCAGTTCAGGCTGGCGATGAGGAATAGTTTGATGTGGCTGATCCTTGTACCATCACTTTGCATAGTTTTTGGCTTGCTAATTGCCGTACTAGCGGACTCTGTAAGTTGGGGCGTCGTTGCAAAAACATTTATATTTGTTCCTTTAGCTATCTCATTTGTTGGGGCAGCCGTTATATGGAGAAATATTTTTGCCGGAGGTGGTATTGAGCCTCAAGAGGCAATTAATGGAGTTACACCATCTTATCAAATAGGCCTGCTTAAAGCCCTACTGGGACACACTCCCGAATATAATGAACCTTTATATAATCTGAAGTTTTGGGGAAACTTCTACCTGATGTGGATTATGGTCTGGATTAAAACTGGCTTCGCTATGGTAATTTTCTCTGCCGCTCTTAGGGGTGTGCCTCAAGAGACCGTAGAAGCAGCAATTATTGACGGCGCAAATCCCAGACAGCTTTTTTTTCGGGTAAAACTACCACAAATATTTTCAACAGTAGTTGTCGTTTGGACATACCTGGTAACAGATGTATTGAAAGTTTTTGACATTCCATATGCCTTATCGGCCAATGATGATGATAAACTTTTACTGGCTACCATGATGGAAGCCGCAATGAATACTTGGTCTATTGGGGGGAACAACGTCGATAATTTGTTTGCCGCAATCGCAATTATGCTCATGTTGACGGTCATTCCTCACATGGTTTTCCTTGGATGGCGAATACGCCGCGAACAAAAACAATTGGGACATTAAGGATACAATCAATCATGTATAGTAGGTCGTTTGCCCATATCATACTCGCAATAATTCTGGTAATTTGGGTAGTCCCATTCATTGCCCTCATAACCACTTCGTTTAGATCTGAAGTAGCGTCTAAAACTTCTGGCTTTTGGACTGCGTTCACGCCAACTGAGCTGGGCCACCGATTTAGTACCCATGACAAAGGTCAAAAAGTCAAAATTACAGAAATGAGTGGTAATATTTTTGACCGTATAAATATGGACGAAGACTGGTTCGAAATATCAGGAGAAATAAACTCAATAATGTTTAAAGGGCGCGTTCCAGATCCCGACAAGCCCGGTAAGACCAAGTTAATTAGAAAGCTTGTTCCTGTAGGCGAAGTTATGGATGTTCGGGATGGTGAATTCGTTTTTAAAGCTAACGGCGACTTTACCTGGTCATTTCCAGAAGAAGTCGCTCCAAAACCAAAAAATCTTGATGTATTTATTAATCAAGATCCTGTATTTGGTGCCGAAGCATATTTTGAGGTACTTCTAGATAATAAAGACGTGCCAAATGCACTAATATCTTCATTTATTGTGGTCGTGCCCGCAACAATAATTCCAATAACAGTAGCTGCATTTGCTGCATATGCTTTTTCTTGGATGCAATTCCCTGGGAGGGACTGGTTGTTTATTATTGTTGTGTCTTTAATGGTTGTCCCTACGCAATTAGCATTTCTTCCTATTCTTCAAGGATTTAATGGTTTAGCCACATGGGCAACTTCGTTAAAACAATGGATAACAGACTGTGAAATTACGAACACATGCGAATTTCCAACCAAATCATTTGCTGGCTTATGGCTTACCCACACAGGTTTTGGTCTACCATTAGCCATATTCCTTTTACGTAACTACATAGTGGGCCTGCCTCGCGAATTGCTTGAGAGTGCTAAAATAGATGGTGCTAATCATATGCAAATATTTGTAAAAGTGGTTGTTCCGCTATCTGTGCCAGCGCTTGCATCATTTAGTATATTCCAGTTTCTTTGGATCTGGAACGATTTACTTGTCGCAATGTTTGTCGGGCCAAGTACGACCGATGATATCGTTTTTCCTATTCTGCTGGAAAGGCAACTAGGAACCTTCGGAGACCAACTTCATCTTTTGAATGCATCAGCGGTAATTTCAATGGTGGTGCCAGTGATTGTATTCCTAGCTATGCAAAAATATTTTATTCGGGGTTTGCTTGCCGGATCAGTTAAAGGAGGCTGAGAAATGTCTTCATTGAAGTGGTGGGAAAATGCAGTGATATACCAAATATATCCAAGATCTTTTCAAGACTCAAACGATGATGGCATCGGAGACTTAAAGGGAATAACCAAGCGGTTGGACTACTTATCTAAGCTTGGGGTAGACGCTATCTGGATTAGTCCATTTTTTAAATCGCCACAGAAAGATTTTGGTTACGACGTATCAGACTATTATGATATTAATCCCGACTACGGAACACTAAAAGATTTTGAAGCACTTATAACTTTGGCTCACGATTCAAAGTTAAGGGTTATGTTAGACATCGTTCCTGCTCATTGCTCCAGCGAGCATCAATGGTTCATTGAAAGTAGATCTTCCAAGTCAAATCCAAAAGCCGACTGGTTCCATTGGGTTGAGCCTAAGGACGATGGTAGCGCGCCCACAAACTGGCTATCCTTCTTTGGCGGACAAGCTTGGACATGGGAGCCCAGGAGACAACAGTATTACTTGCATAATTTTCTACCAGAACAGCCTAACTTAAATTATGGAAACCCGGCAGTTATCGAAGAGTTTAACAAAATAGCCAAATTTTGGTTTGATAAAGGTGTCGATGGCTTTCGTCTGGACGCGGTCCATACTATTAATGCAGATCCTGTTCATTATAAAGACAATCCTGCAAATTCAAATTTTAAACTAGGCCCACTGCCCCAGGATCAACAACCGTTCTTTCGGCAACTACACGATGCTGCACAATTAAACCAACCTGCAATCCAGGAATTTTGCACTTCATATAGAAAGATTGCAGATTCATACCCAAATGATCGGTTTTTAATGGGAGAAGTGGACGGCGATAATGACACTGCAATGAGTGTAAGTGAGAATTTCACCAAACCTGGAAGATTACACGCAACATACAATTTTGATTTACTCGAATGGGCTGGTTTGACGGTTAGCGAAATAAGAGAAGCCATTTTAAAGGCTGCAGAAATTTTCAATAATACAGGAAGACTCTCATTTGCATTTTCAAATCATGATGTACCTCGAGTGGCAACACGGCAATTAAAAGCATTAGGTGTTAGTGTAAAAGATAGTGATAGAATGCAAATTCTATTATTGAAGCTCCAAATCAGCATTATAGGTTCGAGTTGTATCTATCAGGGAGAAGAGCTTGGTCTGGAGGATGTTACAGATATACCAAAAGAGAAGATGCAAGATCCATGGGGTATAGAATTTGCACCTACTTTTCTTGGTAGAGACACATGTCGTACGCCTATGGTATGGAATAAGAAACTGCCGAATGGCGGCTTTTCGAGAGCAAATAAAACCTGGTTACCAATTGCCGATAAGCATTTAAACCGAGCAGCGATCGATAGTGCCTCGGATCCAAAGTCAATTTATAATGAATTATCTAAATTTTTAAAATGGCGTAAAAAGCAGCCAGCAATGATGAGGGCGAATTGCATGTTAAATATAACAGGCGATCACAAAGAAATAAGTTTTGAACGTCAGAGTGATAACCAAACCCTACGCTGTAATTTCGATTTTGACACGTTAACTGCATCCTTTCAGGAGATTTAAATGGCACATGTAGAGTTAAAGGGCGTTAATAAGGCTTTCGGAAATACAAAAGTTATCCGCGACGTTGAACTAGAGATAAATAAGGGTGAATTCGTCGTATTTGTTGGGCCCTCTGGATGTGGAAAATCTACACTGCTTAGGTTAATTTCTGGGCTGGAAAAATTAAGTAGTGGTGAGATCATAATTGCCAACAAGGAAGTAATGAATCTACCTCCAGCAGAAAGAGGTATTGCAATGGTTTTTCAGTCATATGCGTTATATCCGCATATGAGTGTATTTCAGAATATGGCTTTTTCTCTTGAGTTACAAAAGATACCAAAAAGTGAGATTAAAGACACTGTTGAAGAAGCGGCAAAAATTTTACAGATGGAACATCTACTGGACCGACGTCCAGCAGCGCTGTCTGGTGGTCAACGCCAACGCGTTGCAATCGGTCGTGCTATAGTAAGAAACCCAGAAGTATTCTTATTTGATGAGCCTCTCTCAAATTTAGATGCAGCCCTTAGACATGATACTAGGGTGGAAATAGCCAAATTGCATCGTCAATTAGGAGCTACAACCGTTTACGTTACCCACGATCAGGTGGAAGCAATGACACTGGCAGATAAAATCGTTGTCTTAAAGGATGGCGAAGTTATGCAAGTGGGCGCGCCAATGGAATTATTTAATTATCCCAAAAATAAATTTGTAGCAGGCTTTCTAGGATCTCCAAAGATGAATTTTTTCGAAGGTAAGCTTGTTGAGGTGAATAGTGCAGAAACAAGCGGTAAAGTAGAATTTGATGGACATACCTCAAATCATATTAGACTTGTTTCAACTGAAAAAAGATCCGCTGAGACGGTGCAAGTTGGAATAAGACCTCAAGACTTAAAAATTAAGAATGATGGAGCAATAAGTGGCAAAGTTACAATAGTTGAACGTCTTGGCACGGAAACCGTTGTAGAACTTGTTTCAAAAAGTGAAGTCCCCTTCAGATTTGCCTCACCTGATACACTTGATTTGGAAGTAGGTAGCCAAGTATCTTTTACCTATGACCGAAAAAAGGCTCATATTTTTTAATTCAAATAACTTAGTGCCTTAACTCAAAAGTTTATAAAACCCTAAGTGGCTATCTTTTTTCATAATAATTCAGAGTGGTATTTTAAAAACTTATAAATGGGTAATTTAAGATTATGCGATACACTTGTTGTACTTGATTCATCTCACATCTTTGAAACCATTTCGCATCACGCTAAAGAGAAAGAATATGCCGATAGAAGTAAAGAATTTTTGAGTTGATAAATAATTCCAGTATAAATTCTGTTACTGACAGAAAGTTCCTCGGTTACGTAGCCGCTCTATTAACGGTAACGATCTGGGCAGCATTCTTAGTCGGAACTCGTTTTGCTGTAACTACAAATTTTACAGTGGAAGAAATAATGGTGCTAAGGCTAATACCCGCTTCAATTATAATGGCACCATACATGATCAAGCTTGGTGTGATGCCACCTGGGAACCGTTTAATTACTAAGATAATTTTTGCATTAGGTGCTAGTGCTTTATTCCCTTCCGTACTTTCCATCGGTCTTTATTACTCAACTGCATCAAACGCAGGGGCTTTAGGCCCCGGTACACTTCCATTTTGGACAGCGTTGATTGCTTTTTTAATCGCTGGTGAAAAGCCAAAACAGTCAAGAAAATTTGGCTTATTCGTAATTTTATTTGGCGCCCTCGTAATTGGTATCATGCAATTCGAGACAACTTATGGAGAACTAACTTGGTTGGGCAATAGTCTTTTTCTTCTTGGCGCAGCACTGTGGGCAATCTATTCCGTTATATTTCGGCAGAGCGGGATCGCACCTCTCCATGGACTTGTAATCGGACTGTTTTGGGGAAGCTTAATATTTGTTCCCTTTCTTATTGCCTTCGGTAACGTCGATTTTGACAACAAGACCCTGTATGACATAACTCATATGGTCATTCTACATAGCTTTATTATAGGTATTTTAGCTATGCTGTTGTTTACTTATGCGGTTAAAAAGCTTGGGGCGGCACAAACAGCTGCTTTTGGTGCACTAACACCAATTTTGGCCCTGATTGGNGGTNTAATTTTATTAGACGAGATTATTTCCTTATCGAAACTGTTTGGCATCTGTCTTGTAACTGCTGGCGTTCTGTTTGCATCGGGCGCGTTAAGTTTCACTAAAAAGTAATNCAAGCAGATACCATGTATTTTAAAAAATAAAAAACGGGTCGACGGTAGCTCCTCCCAAACCTACCGGACCCGCTTTTTCAATCTCTCCCCAGAAAGATTATCTTTATAAGCGCTAAAGATCATNAAAGAGTCAACAACTANTTGATTTAACATGGTAAAATGAACGTACGAGTTTAGTTTAGAAAATTTATACCAAACAAAATGGACCAGCCATATGGGAGAGTATAGCTGGTCCTGTCCTAAACTTACAATCAAGACAGAATACCTGACTGCTCATTTCTTTTATCTTTAGCGAATAAATCGATTTGGGAGGATATCTATATCCGCTTGAACACTTTAATCAGTGTGATTGAAGAATAACATATTTTTAAAAATTTGCCAATTATATATTACAAATTCTGAATTACTTTTAAGATACACTTTCTATACTATCAGCAACAAATAGACTAAATTAGACTATTTATGTGTAACTTGGATCGTCTGAATAATCATTCTTCTCTTCCTTAAACGACCAAGTTACACAGCTTGCGCGATTTAAAGATCATATTTCACTTTTCCAAATAACAAATCACAGCTACATCCATACATGCACAATCTTAATCAGAACTTTATTAAGGTTTATTTTAATATGAGCATTAAAAAATAGCCTTTACACGCTAAAAGCTGAACCATTTAAAGTGATAGAAGGAGTAAAAAAATGGACAATAAATACGTTATTGCAACCGGGTATAGCCGAGCAAACCTTTGTGAGCACGTCTCGAAATATATCGACAGTGGTTGG